>CAMWRO010000011.1 GCA_947176615.1 uncultured Porphyromonadaceae bacterium | reverse complement strand
CATTTCTGCCGCGAGTAGTTTGTCATCCTTTGATATGCACTTACGGAGAGATGGATACAGCTTATCTTTCGTTTTCTGTGCTAAAGGAGTATTAGCATACATTGCCCATCTCGTCATTGGATTGCCGTCAAGAGCAGATGTTGGATATGTATTATAGAACTCTATAAGTCTTTGGGGTACATGACTGCTTACGCTCATGTCCCTATGCTCTGCTGTTATTGTCCGTTCTTCAGACATATCAATTCCCAGCAACTGCTCCTTGTCAATAATCAGAGACATCGGTGTTTCTCCCTCAAATGCAGCATTACAAATGCTAATTGAGTTTGACGGCTCGCCTAACGGATAAAAGCATATCCCATCTATATTGAAATATCCCTTATCATAAATCAGATGTCGACTTCCATATAAAAGCATTAATTTGCCTCCATCTACGGCAAGCCTCATTTGATAACCTGACTGACAATACAAGAACGCAGTTAGCAACGTTGCTCCATTAGTATTGTTGCAATATTGTTGAGCAAGCTGATTAAGGAACATAAGGTACGCCCAATCACATAAATTATAACGTATCCTTGTTTCCAGACAGTCGCGTATGGCATTATTCATACCGTCATTGCACAGACTTTCCCAACCTTCGGCAATTAGGTTAGGCTGACAATCATTTAACCTGATATTTGCAAATTCAGGGAATCTTACACTACATTTTTGCCCATAGAAACTAAACATAAAACAATCCTCTTTCGGATTGGGGGTTTCTCGTATCGGTTCAAGCGGCTTAGGTTGCGGATTACTATCAACAGGCTCTATTTCTATGGGAGTGGTATTAATGTCGGACAAGCCATTATCTCCATTATACGGCCTCGGAGGAACCGGTGATTCCTCTTTAGGTACAGGCATTGGAGCTTTACCCTCATACCAACTCCAAGAATTTCTTAGAAATTCAGCATATTTCTGATTACATGTATTCCGGTGTGATGTATACTCCATATGGGCAGCCATCTTGAAACTCTCATATTTATCTTTCAAGACTTGCCCATATAGAGTATTACTGATGCTCAAATATATTATAATGATAAGATTAATAATCCTATTCAATTGATTTGAAAATTAAAATATTTGACTAGGTAAATAATTAATTCTGAGATTTACGGCTTATCGAAGTTTTAAATCTTCCCAAATTTCAGTGTATTCTGGAGATATGGAAACTGTCGGTGTTTGACGCTTTGAGTTGATGACTATGGAGTGTTTGCCAACCTCATCCTTAATATAATTTGTAAGGTTTCCTAAAGAGACATCTCCCTTGCTGGATTGTAATTTCTTCAAAAGAAAGTAGGTAAAAAGACCATGACTTTTCTCTGTGTAAGGCCATGCTGTTTCATCGCCAGTTGCTGCTGAAATTACAATCATATTAGTTGTCGTTGCGGCTTCCTTCGCTTTAAGGGCAATTCCTCGTGCTGATGCCAGCATTCCATCCCCACGCAAAGCGCCACTAAAGCACGCATCCATAAAAACGATAGTAGACTTTGCCGATACTTCTCCTAAGTCTTTATAGAATTCAGTTAATGGATACAAGGTTTTGGTATTTGTACCAATACCATCGATTGGAATAAGATAAGCTGATCCATCGCGCTCGTCGGGAACGCCATGTCCAGCATAATAAACCAATACATTTAGATCTCCATAAACTTTCCCTACGTTTTTAAGCCAATCAAGTTCTCTTACCAAATCATTTTTGGTCGCATCTTCTATAAAGTGAATGTTTTTTTCAGGAAGGCCAAGGGTCGAATTGAAGTATTTTGAGATAGCCAGACCGTCATTCCTTGCAAAAGCGACTTGAGACTCCTCTCTATACTTTTCATTCGCAATAATCAACGCAAATGTTTTTTCATTATTCTCTTTATTTGTGGGTATGTTTATATCAACGTCTGATTTGCCTAAATTTATATTGTTTTGAGATATCAACGGTTTATTGTCAACATGTCCTGAAGAAATATCTACATCTATTGGGTCAAAATTGTAATGGACATTTGCCTTTGCATAGAGTATTTGATTTTTGTCATTATAAGACGTCAACATCTTATTATTTAATAAAAACATCGCACTCCGCAAAATAATTCTACCATTGACAATGTCATAAGTGTTCTCACTTACTATTTTAGGCCAATTCTTTTTGAAACTTGGAGCATCCTTGATTGGAACAGGAATGATAATATTGCCAATCATGGTTTCTACTAAAAATGTCTCATTGTCCGCATCATACTCGCCCAAAGTCATACGAAGTTCTTTGTCTTTAGCTTTAGAAAGACACTCATCGCATACTTCTTTTGTCAATTCTATAGCCTTGGTTTTTCTTGTTTGCTCGGTAACACGTTTTACATAATCTGATGTTTTTTCAAACTCTCCTTTTTTTTGCCATGCATTAATATTTTGTTCTACATATTTTTTTATATAAGCCGTATAATCTCTGTCAAGAGTGAAACTTGCATTATTAATTATACTAGAATTAGCATTTGAATTGGATGCATAATTTTTTGATTTCGGATCGAGGAAAAATCCAAATGCTTCAATAGCAGCTTCTTTATTAGGATGACTGCACCGTATTACTTCTTTGCCGGCAGATGTGATTACACCCCATTGGCCATTTTCATTGCGTACTGCGTATGAACTGTTTTTGCCGTTTTCTATAGAAGTATATTGAGGCTTAGCCAACCACTTGATTTTGCCGTTGTTTTTTGTTACAGCCAATCCATATAGACCATTTTCGCTGCGCTGAATTCTTTGAGCGTTTGCGCATATCGAAATGAGGACGAATAAAAGTACTATTAACTTTTTCATTTGTTTAGAAAAATTACATATCTACGAAATATTCTTTTTGATTATACGTTTTGCCTCTGCCTGTCCCTTGGTCCACGAAGAAGCCCCAAATCCAGTTATACATCGGATATGGCACAAAGTTCCAATAGGAACTGGTGCGAGGTTTTGTTCCCAGCTTAACGGTTTGATAGACTTCTCCATTCCTGACGGTTACATATTTGATTTTGCACTTGTCGGAATATATACGACACGGGGTAATTCCTTGAAAATGGTCAATTCCATTTTCAGTAGTGTAAACCATTAATCCGGGTGTTTTTGAATTAATGGTGACGGTATACATTTTTCGATTTTTTTCGGATGAATCGAAACAACGAGTCGCAGTAGCACAGCTGGAACAACTGACACATACCAATATTACAACAATGATTTTAAAAATTAAACCTTTCATACTTCTTTTTATTTAGTCGTTAGTAATTTCGATTTCGTATGTTTTGATTAAAATATCACTTGATGCCCTCTTTATGCGAACCAACCATGATTGGAACTCTGATTGGGACATCCCATATAACCCGTTAGGGTAAAGTTGAATATTTGGCGCGGCATATTCTTTGTCAGAAAATACGGCATAAATAACATTACGTTCTGTACTATTAGCAGAAGTCATTACATATTCATCGATAAATTCTGACTCTACTGTATTGCACATTTTCTTTGAAAAAAACACATATCGGATGTTAGCTGATATCTTTTTTAGAGAATTGGAGTCTTGTCGATAAGGAAGTATTCGGTATGTCACATCTGCTGTTACATCGAATAAAAACAAAGATAAAAAGCCTTTTGTCGATGCCTGAAACCGCAAAGACATTTCATCCCCATTATTAAAGATAATCTGCTGTGGTAGTGTATTTTGCCCATTACGCAGTATGGTTGACTCAAAATGTAATTTAGAGGGAGTTGCCTCTCGTACCATACCTGTGACTGCACAATATATAATTATATGGTGATCTTCAAATGAAATTTTATACTCCGGTTTACCGATGGTTTCAATCCATTCTCCTTTTACATCACTTCCGCCAAGGGCAAAGAACTGAGTGTCAGTTTCTCCATTTTTATTAGTTATCACAGTTGATGTGCTTTGAGATACAATAGTCCCAAATTCATCGGCGATTGCTTGGATTTTTGCACGGTCAAGTGCAACTCTCTTGGCCTCTTCAACCGACATTGTTTCCGAGGCATAATAGGTGTATGTCGCAGATACTTTTACAGTTTTCTGTGAATAACTCATTATGGCGAAAGAAACAAACATTATAACGAGGATGAATCTATTCATCTGCTACCAACCGAGAAGTTCATCAAGTTTACGATGCAGGGAGTCTCCGCGTTCTTCAAGTTGCTGCTTGATAGCGCGTTTGGCGGCTGCTTTTGCCATATCCTGATTATAAGCGATGCGTACTAAGACCTCTTTATTATTGCCATTTACCGCTCGATATGTTTCTACCACTGGTATCACTCGACCTATGCTTTGAGAAATCAAGTTTTTGCTTGCCAGTACACTGCGGGTAATGGAGGCGGCATCGCCTTGGTCCATTTGCTCGTTTGCAACAGTATTTTCAATCAAGGCTGTAACTTCGGTTTGAATTTGGCCTGCAAGGTTTTGTTTTGCAAGTTCCAACGCTTGCATTTTAGCCGCATCATAGTTTCCTCCCGTACTCATTGCCTCAGCCATGATGAATTGTGGAAATCCATCAGAATCATACTGATATTGCATCATATAGGATTTGTCAATCTGTTTTTCAAGAGGGAGTGCTCCGGGAGCTGTTTTCCATCCTTCTTTAGAAAGGCGCTTGGCTTCTTTTCGTGCTGCCTTGCTCGCTTTTTCGTTAAGCTCCTTTTTAGATGCTTTTGCAAGTTCATGACGCTCTTTCCGCTGCTCTTTAGTTGTCTGAGCATAGCTAAAGTCAGTCACTGACATCAGTGACAAAGCAATGAGTCCGATGATGGTCTTTTTCATAGGTGGACTGTGATAATGAATTTAATAGTTGGAAGACTCACAGTCCAACAGGTTACAAAAAAAGCGTGAGAGTCTGTATCTGTTACTCGTCCCACGAATCGAGGCTCTGGCATGTGCCCATCTGAGTAGAACGAGCAACGCGGAGCCTCACGCTGTATGACATGACAATCAGAGAACGCCATATGGCATACCCTAACATGGTAATCATACCCGAAGGCGCCTATCGTTGACTCATCCTTGACTCAGATATAGAAACTGCCAGATTTCGATCCGTCAAGAACAAGCGTTGGATAAACGCTTTAATATGTTTGCAACCCACCCCGCGCCCCATATCGGGGCTCCGCAGTCGATATGCAATTGCAAAGGTATATATAAATTTTGAAAACCTAATGGCATAGGATAAAAAATTCAACATGAGTTTTGCCCAAAAGTTAATTTAAACCTTTTCGGGACAGAACTCATGTTGAGATTTCTTCCTCGTTGTTAAATGAGGGAGCTTGAGGTGGAGGTGGAGGATTAGATGGCGTTTTGCAACACCCTCTTAGTTTTTCAGCGAGTAGGTGATGGTTGTGACGACGCGGACTTTTTTGATGTAGGGGGTGTAGTTGTCGCGGTCGCTGATGGAGAACTGGCCTTGGTCGGCGCTGATGATTTTGTTGAGCTTGCTGTTGCTGTTTTCGGCAAACTGCTGGGCGGTGGTTTCGGCGTTCTTGATGGCTTCTTCCATCATTTTGGGTTTCATGGCCGCAAAGGATACATACTCGTAGGTTACCCGAGCGTCATACTGGTCATTGATGATTGCGATGCCCTCTTTGAGCAGTTCGCCCTGACGGTCGATGAGGCTGCGCACGAGTTTGACGTTACCCGATGTTACGGTCATTGACGATGTGATGTTGTAGCGGTAGGGTGAGCGGTTTTCGCTATACTGGTTGGCGTTCATGTCGACGACTGTGGGGGCGTTTATCGAGATTTCATCTTCCTTGATGCCGTTGCTCATGAGAAATTGCTTGATAGCGTCTTGTGTCTGGCCTATTTTTACATACAGGTCGGGGAGGTTGTTGCCGAGTTCGCGTGAGAGGATGGGCCAAGTAACCTTGTCGGCGTCAACTTCTATTTCGGATAGACCTTTGACCGTCACGCGGCGGTCTTTGTTGGTGAAATTGTCTATGCCGCTTTTGAGGCAGAGTCCCAAAAGGACAACAGCGATGGCAATAATTGTTGCCGGATAAAATTTTTTCAGCATAATAATATTATTAGGTTATAAATAAATTTGGACATTATCTTGTTTGGGAGGTCGTTTAAAACAACGACCTCTAAATCATATTTTTAAGGCGCTATAAGGGATGAGAATGAATGACAGCCTCGGAGTGCGGAGGATGTAGACGCGAAATGCTCCGATGCGCAGGATTGTTTTGATTTCGCTCCACGGAATTGTTTCGGGTTGTGGCAACCGATGATGATCATCATCGTCAACGGGGAGATAGGTCAGGGTCAGCTGCCGGTTCTCAATGATTTCGACTTGCTTTCGCAAGACGGCTCGCCGAGCCTCGGGGGTGAGCATATAATAAATGTAGAGCCTTGACATCAATATCGGGCAGCCTACAAATATGATTATCAGCGCGATAATTAGATATCTTACATCGCCGATTGTAACGCCGATGCCGGTGAAGACGGCGAGAATAACCGGTAGCCACCAGCCGTAGCGTGGCAGCCATAACGCCAAAAGACACTTTATGTAGTCGCCCGATGTGGTCGTGAACGGCTCGGTAATCATCGGTTTTTATAGTGAAAGGTGAAAAGTGAAGGGTGAAGGGTTTTCTCTTTAATCGTTTGGCCCTGAATTTCCACCTATCTGTCAAGGAAACGGCTCGTCAATCCTCCATAGGCATCGATGCGGCGGTCGCGCAGGAAGGGCCACCATCGGCGCACTTGTTCAGAGCGGGTCATGTCGACATCGACCACGGCGATAGCCTCGGCATTGTCAGGGGCGCGATACACGAATTCTCCCTGCGGTCCTGTGACAAAGCTGGACCCCCAGAATTGTATGCCTCCGGTCATTCCCGAGGGGTCGGGTTCGTGTCCCACGCGGTTGACACTTACAACGGGGAGTCCGTTGGCCACGGCATGAGCCCGCTGAATCGTCACCCAAGCCTCGCGCTGCCGCTGCTGTTCCTCCTTGGTGTCGCTGCTTTCCCAGCCTATGGCGGTAGGGTAAATCAGCAGGTCGGCTCCGCGCATCGCCATCAGTCGGGCGGCTTCGGGATACCACTGGTCCCAGCATACAAGCACGCCGAGACGGCCGACCGAGGTGTCGATGGGTTCAAACCCGAGGTCGCCCGGGGTGAAATAGAACTTTTCGTAATAAGCGGGGTCGTCGGGGATGTGCATCTTGCGGTAGATACCGGCTATCGACCCGTCGCGCTCGAATACCACGGCTGTGTTGTGGTACAGTCCCGGGGCGCGGCGTTCAAAGAGCGACGTGACAATCACTGTCCCTGTTTCGCGGGCGATGCTGCCGTAAAAATCAGTTACGGGGGAGGGGATGCTGACAGCAAGATTGCAGGTGTCGACATTTTCAGTCTGACAGAAGTAGAGGGAGTCATGCAACTCTTGGTTGACAATGAGTTGTGCGCCGCTCATTGCGAGCTGAATCATTTTTTCGCGCAGCCGGGCGCGGTTGTTATCTATGTCGGCAACGTTGTGCTGTTGTATTATACCTACTTTCAGAATTTTATCCATAATCAGAATTTATCGAATGGTTTCACTGTGCCTGTCGGCATCTGCATCGTCACGCAATGGAGAGAGCCGTGTTGCTTGATGAGGGCACGGCAGTCTATCGGTTTTACCTCGTGGTCGGGGAATGCTATTTTCAGCATCTGAGCGGCCAAGGTGTCTTTGCGCGGCTGATTGTAGACCGGGAGGAGGATTGAGCGGGGGGTTATGAGGAAGTTGGCGTAGGTAGCGGGAAGTATTTCGCCATCTTCAACGATGTCATCGGGCATCGGCATCTCGATGAGGTTGTAGGGCAGGCCGTCAAGAGTGCGGAACCGCTTTATATCCTCGCGCATCATGGCAAGATTGCCTGTATCGCCGTCATCCTTAGGTCCGACATATATGATGGTGTCATTCGGGGCAAGCCGAGCAAGGGTGTCTACATGGCTGTCGGTGTCGTCACCGGCAATACCGCCGTGATCAATCCACAACACTTGTTTCACACCGAATTGCATTTTTAAGAAATCCTCGATGTCTTCGCGCGAGCATTGCCCGTTGCGGTTGGGCGACATCAGGCATTCCGATGTTGTCATCAGCGTTCCGTTGCCGTCACTTTCCACCGACCCTCCTTCAAGAACGAAGTTCAGCCGGTTGACAAGAGGAGTGTCAAAGGTTCCGGCGGCGTCGAGCGTGCGGTTGATGAGGTTGTCATGGCAGGCGGCAAATTTCAGTCCCCATCCGTTGAACTTGAAATCAAGCAACTCTTTGCGGCCGTTCCGCTCGATTGTCAGGGGGCCGAAGTCGCGCGCCCAAGTATCATTGGTCGTTACCGGCAAGAGTTTTACTCTTTCCGGGTCAAACCCGCGCCCGGCTACCAATGCGGCAACGTCAGTGTGTTGCGGTACAAGCAGCAACACTCGTTCATCCTCGCAGATAGCCTTTATAATTTCCGTATAGCAGTCCCTCACTTCGTCGAGCATATAGTTCCAATCGCTCTCCTCGTGGGGCCACGCGAGCAGCACGCAGTCATGCTCCTCCCATTCGGCCGGAAATCTTGTCACATTTTTATCAGTCATCGTTATAATCCTTTAAAGTATCCCAGATATAGTCTTGGGAATCCAAAAACTCATCACAGAAATCGAGAAAACCTCTCTTTTCGGAGCTGCCGACGATATGGCACCATTCACGATACTCCTCGTGCAGTTCCTGATCTTCATGGATTAGTTTCTTGAACTCGGCATCAGCAATGTCGACACTGCCATATTGCTGCAACAAGCTCTTGAAAAAGTCGGTTATGTCGTTCATATACAGAGTGTTGTGATATATATGGCTTAAAAGCTGTTAAAATAGATTTATAGAATTAACAAAATAAGCCGATTGATACATCAAATATAGCTCTAACTTTCCAATCCACCAAATAATCGATGAAAAATAACGAATATCAAATGCCAATAATAGCGGTCATAGCCATGACTGCCAGTTGTCGCAGGAGGTTTTTATGAAGGCGGCCGTCGATGTGGAGGGGTAGTTTCGGATTACCGTTTTCAGGTTGCCTAAAATATAAGCGGCTTTCGCGCGGGCCTCGTCGGTCTTGAGCATGGCCGTGGCTGCGGCGACTTCGCGGTTATAGACTTCTTCGGTGTGCTTGTGGCCGATTGATTTCTCATAGTCATAAACGAAACCATATCGGTTGTCGGCAAAATCATTGTCATGGTACCGGAGAGCCGGATAGAAAATGCCGGTGCAGCTTCCGCGCCAGTATTGTGTCAGTGCCCAGCATTCTTCGAGCGAATTGCGTAATCCGATGGCATACATCAGGCGCGCCAGTCCGCGTTCATCAGATGTGGAACCATGTTTAATTGCGTGTCGGTAGGAGCGCATGCGACGGGCAAAATTCAGTTTTGCGTTAATCTGAGACTGTTGTGGATGTCCGGCGGTAATTGATTCATACTCGACATCGTAATAGGGTGATACATTCCACCGGGATGGATAGGCGGTAAATGGGTCTCGTGAAAGGTAGCGGCCCTTGACGATGTTCATGGAGAGCTGATAGCCGGGGCTGACACTTGACAGGTAGCTTATCGCGCGGTCATAGTTTTCTTCCCGCAAGGCGAGCGTGCCGATCAGTTCGTTGTAATAATCGTTGTCGGTTCTCGCCGTTCTGCGCAGGAAACTATAAAGAGGTGTGTCGCTCTTGATCTGTTGATAGACAGTGGCTAACCGTGCCGATGAAAGACTTCCCATCAGCTGGAATGAGAGGGAGGAATAGTCGATGCAACACGGTTGTCGTTTGGGGAATATTTCGAGGTTGTCGGCGTAGGCACACAGCAGGATGGCTGTGCTGAAATCATTCTGATGCCATAGACGCGGAATCCAGTCGACATAGATGATATTGCGCATTCGACGAATCCATTCATTAGCGTCGGGATTGAAAACGTCGGTTTTCTGCTCAATCCATTTCAGGTCGGCAAGGAGAGAGCCGAGACGGCCTGATCGGGCATCGAGTTTCATTTTGTAGGCCCGTGCCAAGTCTTTTAATTCATCGGTGGAAAATTTCTGTTGCAGAGCGCGGTAAATGTGTCCACGGGCCGTGGCGGTTTTTCCGCAGTACTCGTTATTGCAGTAGGCGAGAAGGAATTCCCAGTCGCCTTTGCATGGGATGGAAGATATTTTCAACAGCTGTTCCGCAACCGGCATTACACTTTTCATGAAGGCGGTGTCGGAGGCATTGCTGCGGATATATTCAATCAATTGCGGCGCGGAAGGGTTGAGTCGCGCCATGTACTTCACAGGGTCGTTGCCTGTTATAGACCAGATATCTCCTGATATGGCAAAAATGGAGTCGGCTCGCTGAGTGTAGCCGAGACGGCTCCAGCATCCGGCGACATATCTCTGCGCCATGCGTTTCATGAGATTCCGGGAGGGGAACTTGCGGAACGCCGAATCGTAGTACTCGATACATCTGTCATACTGCCGGGATGCAAACAGTGCCCTGACCGCCTGAAGGGCGTAACGGTCATTCAGCCGGGAGCTGTTGTTGGAGTTGCACAGGTTGATGATGTCGTTAAAATCTCCTGTCTCACGGGTGGAATTTCGACTTGAGGGGTAGTACCACGGAGAGATAATTTTTTCCCGTCGTTCTTCGAGAATCTTGGCTGTCCTAAGAAATTCCCGCACTTCCTCGTCGGCGGTATTGTTGATGTAAGTGTAAAATAGATTGGAAGTGCAGTCGGGATGATTGCCTGTACACTCGTCAAACCGTGCATAGGAATCGTGATATACGGCTATCTCGATATCGTGCAGGGGGATGCGGGCAGAAGTCAGAGTCTGCCACAGCCGCAGATTTTCATTGCGGTCATAGCCGGACATGGATTTATGCGCTCCCGAGAGTGCGAAAAATTCGGGAGTAGGGATTATCGGTGCAAACGGCCCGCATGCTATTGCGGGGAGGATTGCGCACAGCAGCAAGAGATTAGCGAGAAGTCGAGAAGATATGTTGGATTTCATCATCGGAATAGTTTGAAAGATTAGAGGAATCAAGATGATAAACAATATTGGAGTGGGGGATTAGCGAGAGTCTCTGTTCAATCATATCCCTGACCTTTTCAATGTCGTGTATAGAGGATGTCTCGGAACGGATGATGTCGCCGGTGCGGATAATGCGGTTGTTGTGGGGAATATCCTTTTTGGCGACATAGGAATTGATGTTGGCTCGGCTGAATGCTGTCGTATCAGAGAGATTCAATCCATTGAGCAGCCCGATGAAATGCCTGTTCCGGAAAAGTAGCTGCCATGAGTAGGTCGGATAGGCTATATCCAAGTGAAGCGAGAAAGATGACAGGTGTTTCAGATAGGGTTTCACATCGGCGGCATCAATTATCGAGTTAACCGCGTCGGGGTCATTGAAACTGCCGGTGTTGTAAACCATGAGTACGCCGTTGTCGACCGGCGGCACTTTCCCTGAGAGCTGATGAAGGCGTATTGTCGAGCTGAGCCTCCACGGTAATTTCAGCTCCTTGAGAATGTGCCTCACCGAATCGCACAAATTGAAAAATGACTTCTCGGTGGAAGTCGTCCAGTCACAATCGAGCTGGATTTCATGCACGCCGGGCAGATTGTTGTATTGACACATGTTGCGCACCCGTGTCACAATATTGGAAGCGAGTGTCCCTTCCGCTCCGTTCATTGCCTTTAACGCGTCGAGTGTGATATAGACCACGGGAACAAATTCCATATCGGAAAAAGAACGGTCCATTTCATAGTATTCAGAATCATCAATTTTTACGGTAGCATTAGGGATGGTCTTGTTTTCTACCGACGAGGCACAGTGGTCAACCGATACATCAAACATGCGCAGATATATGCGTCCAATATTGTGCCGTTTCAAGAATGAACGCTCGGCACTGTCGAGGCGGAACACCGTTTTCCAGTAGTAAACGGCATTCTTTTCAGTGAGAATCGGAGGGGTGACCGATTCTGCCGGTGATTTCTTTGGCGGATTACATGCGGTTATCGCTATCAGCATTGCCGCAATGACAGAAACGAGATTTTTCATGCCGCAAAATTGAGCATAAAAAGTCGCGGCGCAAAGAAAAAATCTAAGGGTTGTATGAAAGGTGTGTGTGGCTGTATGAAACGGTCAACGGTTTATCTCCACACGATGTAATTGATGTATTCCCACTCGTTATGGACGTCGGGCGAAAAAAGAGTCGCGACCCCTGAGGAGTCCACATAAAATCCCGATGAGTCGGCCCCTACAAGGTAGATTGCATTGCGGACCCCGGCATCAATGAGCGCTTGTGAGAAATCGTGGAATGTAACCCTTTCATGAGTGAAAACAACACTGATTTCACCGTCGATTTCAGCCAGCGCTTTACGCTTGGCTTTGCCTTTGGGTTTGTTTTCGACCAGCTGGCTTCCGACGACAAGAGGATACTGTCTGAAAAAATATCCGTCATCGGCAAGAGCCTGTTCGAGCATGGGTGTCGCGTCGGCAACCCCAATGGTTATTTCGCCATTTATAATAGAGCAAAACCCGGCTTTCGCCTCCCCTTTGCTGACGAGGTCGCCGTTAACGACAAATGTTCCCGCAATCATCCCGTTGTCACCTCTCACGTCGGCAGCCTGAACGGCCAAGACGGCAGCCGTGTCGTTCAATACACCGTTGCCGACAACTAAAACAGGCGTGGCATTCCGTGGGGTGAGAATCCCTAAGCGGGTACCATTTACAATGGTGTCGCGTAAAGTCGTGAAGGCTTTTGCCGGGATAACCGAATCGGCGGTCACGGGTGCGACAGGCTCGGAAAAGGCACTGTCATCGGGCTTGGATGCGAATTTCGTGGAAAAAATAACCGCGGCAGCAATGCCGACAATGAGCAATGCCGCGATAAGGACCCGCAGAAAAACATTGTGCTTGGTTTTCCCCTTCGGTTCGTCGCCCGTCGCGGAAATGACACGGATTTCGTCATCGTCAATATCAATATGCTTGTGGCTCATTTCTATATCTCCTTTTCCATTAATTCTTTCAGTGCTCTTAATGCCTCCTTGGATGCCGACACCTCGTGACGGAATGTGCGGCAGTCAGAGAGTATCATTTTTTGCCGCAGAGGATTAATGAAAGCAATGAAATCACGATTAACAATCAAACTCTTGCCAATGCGGATGAAACGGTTGTCATCCTCATCAAGCATATCGGCAATACGTCTCTCTATCTGCCCCAATTGCATTGTCAGGGTAAAATTCTCACCGTCGGCCAAGGTGATGGTCGAATAATTGCCATCGGCAGTGACAAATACCACTGCGTCGGTGGGTACCCGGATAATTTCCGTGGAAGTGGTGAAAACAAGACGCTTGCTCATGAACTTCATGATGCAAAATTAATAAAATTAGGCGATACTTGTATTCTTTTCTGTTATCGAATCTCGGGGCGGCGGGGCGGTTTTAATTACAGCGGGCCTGAGAATTTTTTTACCGGGTTTCCGCGTTGGAGCGAGTCGTGCCGAGTCCATTGCCGCTTTTGTGAATCGGCCAGTTTCTGCTTGTGGGTTTCCCGAAGTTTTAACATCAGCCTTTTTCGGGCGAGGGCCTTGTTTTGAGACTGGGAGCGTTCATCGGAACATTTTACCGACAGCCCAGTTGGAAGATGGGTCGCTCGTACCGAGGTTTCAACTTTGTTGACATTCTGGCCTCCTTTGCCTCCTGAGCGGCATGTCTCGTATACTATATCCGCGTCGTTTATGGAAGGGATTTCCACCTCGTCGAAGAAGTCGATGCCGACAAACCAGTTGCTGCGCCGGTGGGTCGGGCGATAAGTGTTTTTTGTGGACCGCCACAGCACTGTTCCCTGCCATTCTTTTATTATCGACGGGGGCATCGGGCCGGTGTTGACAAAAGTCATGGACATGTAGCATCCGTCAGATTGGTTGTGGGATTCGTAGTCGACGAGTTCAAGCGTAGGAACGGCTTTCAGCAGTTCTTTTGCAACGAGGGTCACGGCGCGGGCACATTCGACCGGGCCGCGACCGGCAGTGATGGTTATGTATTTTTTAGTTGGAAATTTCTCCATTGTCTTTGATGTTGAGTTTGGGTTTGACCATTGAAATAATCTCTACTGCCGGGCGTATCAGCGCTAAAATTTCATCGGTGGGTTTATAGGCCATCGGGGATTCGTCGAGAGTGCCTTGGCTGAGAGATGTAGTGAATATTCCCTCCATCGAGTTTTCAAAATCGCTCAGTGAAATCTGTTTTCTCGCCTGTGTCCGCGACATTATGCGTCCGGCTCCGTGTGGGGCGGTGTTCAGCCATTGGTGATTGCCTTTACCCTCGCAGATAGCGATGCCGTCGCGCATGTTGAACGGTATGGCGACTTTGCGGCCTTCCGATGCGTCGATTGCACCTTTCCGCAGCATAGGCGTCTCGTCGGTGACTGATATATAGTTGTGGGTGGTGAAAATAGATTCGACACATTTGGCCTTGCACGTTTTCTTTAGGACGGCAAATATGCGGTCGCGGATGATGTGGTGGTTGTAGAGCGCGTAGGCTTGCGTGATAATCATGTCGGAGAGGTAGCCGCGCAGCGCGTCGCCCCACAGATAGCCGACATATTTTGCCCGCTTGGGATTTTGGGCGATATTATGCCAGTGGGTCGCGACCTTGACACCGAGGTTACGCGAGCCGCAGTGCAATGTCAGCCAGCCGTCGCCCGATGCAGTGTCTTCACCGTATTCGATGAAATGGTTGCCGCCCCCGAGCGACCCGATGCTCTTGTAGAAAATGCCTTCCTGAAGTTTTATGCGCCGGCAGAAGTCGGAGATAAAGCGGGCGTCGATGCGGGGAGCCTCGTTGATGAGATCGGGAGCACCGGAGCGCGCTTTCAGGTACATGGAGTTGAGAAAACGAAAGAATTCTTTCTCGTTAAGCGAATTTTTGGGACAGATGTCGGTTCCGGTCGGGATGATTTCGCGGATGCGGTGGTCAAGCAGTGGGAAATCGTCGGGATTGACGGTCGCTGATAACCGGTGCATAGAGATTGTACAGCCTATGTCGACACCGACGTGGTCGGGGTTGACATACATCCCTATTGGATAGGCAGTGCCGACGTTGCATGAGTTGCCCGCGTGAACATCAGGCATCTGAACGATTCCGATACCTTCAAATGCGGGGTGGTCACAGAGGTCTGTCACCCATTTCATGGCCGAGTCTTCGATATTGTCGGTGAAAATCTCGGCCGAGGTTGTTTTTCCTTGTATAATCATATTGTTTGTCTGATTTTTTCCGGCAAAGTAAAAACGGCGGTGCGCAACAGATTTGCGCACCGTTGAAAAATTGATTAGATTTGCAAAAAAAAATCTGCCATGCCGCTAAATCGCTCCACACTGATAAGAATCTCTACCATTGACAAGTGTCTGCAAAACCGTTATCGCCGGTGGACCATCGATGACCTGATAGACGCCTGTACCGACGCGCTTGCCGAGTATGAGGGAAGGAGCAACCGTGTGAGCCGCCGGACTTTTCAGAACGACCTCGCCCTCATGCGGAGCGACCGTCTCGGATATAACGCACCGATTGTGGTGCGTGACAACAAATATTATGAATATGACGATCCGGAATACAGCATTACCCACTTGCCGCTGAACGATGAAGGGCTTGACGCGCTCAATTCGGCTCTCGACATACTGCGGCAGTTGCAGGGTTTCCCGCAGCTCGCGTCGTCGATTGACATTATCAGCAAACTCAATGAGCAGATTTCGCGCCATACCGGTGCGTCGGCTCCCGCAATGGACATGGAGCATGTCACCGGTTATCGTGGTGAGAAGTTTATCGGACAGCTATATGATGCGGTGCGAAAGGAGCAGACAATTATTGTAGAATACAGGTCGTTCAAGGCAAAACAGGCCGAGAAGGTTACGATTTATCCTTACTTGCTGAAAGAATACCGTAACCGATGGTTTCTGATAGGGGAGAAGGCTGCCAACCAAGTCCCGCAAGTGAATATCTACGCGCTTGACCGCATTCTTTCCGTTGAGATAGATGCGGAGCATCCGTTTAAGAAATGTACTGATTTTGACCCGGCGCATTTCTTTGATGACACAATCGGAGTCACGCGGCTGATTAATGACCGCCCCCGCCGGGTTGTCATAAAAATAGACCGCCAGCAGGCGCCTTATGTCGAGTCAAAACCGTTTCACAAGTCCCAGAAAGTCGAGCAGCGATTCCGTGACGGCAGTATTCAGCTGTCGCTCAAGGTGGTAATCAACAATGAACTTGAACGTCTCATCCTCGGTTACGGCGGTCATGCCGAAGTCATCGCTCCCCCCGAGTTCCGACAGCGGATAGCTGAAAGCATCCGCCGGGCGGCAGCAAGATATGAAAAGGACTAAGAGGGTGTTTTTAAACAAACTCTAATCGAGGCAGAACCACACCGCGATATCCCAGTTATCGGGTGTTACTGACAGAATCGTATCATGTGATGCAAGACAGACTTCGTTTTTCAATTTCTGTTCATCGGTCTGTTCCAGCCGGCGATATTCGGGTTGGATTTCGATGTTTCCGTCACCGTCTTTTGCTCCCCATAGACCGTTTTCGGCCTGAAACAGAGTCAGCGGTTTGGGGCCGGTGAAATTGGGCCCGATTTCGGGTTTGGGTTTGTAATTGCCGGGTAGGCGTCGTTTGCGTTTTGGCATCTTAAATCCAAGAGGATTGGGGAATTTAAATTGGTATAATCTATGTTCATGACAGCGCCGTTGGAGAAAATTGTGTCAGCGGCGGTTTGGGTTCCGTGCATGGCGTGGATATGTCCGAAAAGATGAGCTTTCAGTTTTAATTCCGGTAATTTTGCAAGTATTTCCTCCGAGCCATAGTTGATGCCGTCGTCGAAGTCAAGGATTCCGTAGGGTGGGGAATGTGTTATCAGAATGTCTGTGTCAGCGGGGATTTTGGCGTAATTGCGAGTCTGACGGTCAGTCCCACAGTCTTCCATAAACATCGGCACACCATAGAATTTCAATCCGTCGATTTCAATACCGGTGTTACATAGATAATGCACATTGCTGTCGAGGCCGTCAATCTTGGCGCCATACAGGCACTCGTCGTGATTCCCGCAGATGAAAATTTTGTGACGGTAGGGCAGGTCGCAGAACCAGTTGAGAAAATCAAGAGCCTCGGCCTCACTCCCGGTCATGGTGAAATCGCCCGAATGAACAGCAACATCGGCGGCAGGGAGGTCGAGCAGCCGCCGATGGCAGTTGTGGGTGTCAGATAGGTGGAGGAGTTTCATGATTGTGTCAGATGTAATATCTTTCCTGAAGATAGTCAAGCCATTTGTCAAGATTAGGAATCAGGGCCGGGTCAAAACATTCACGCATTATCGGAAATAATTCCTCGTAAGTGATGTGGCGGAATGTGGATAACCCCGCAGGAGTAAGTTTTGATTCATATTCGGTCCAGATATTATCGAAATGGCCGTTATCGCGCGGATAAACGGTAAGACTTGTAAACTCGGTCAGTTTGTCTTTTGGGTCGGGAGATAATCCGAGTATCATCGAGGCTCCGAGCAGATGATTGCGCCATATTTGACGATACCGATTGGCAACGACATGCGCGTCAGAGTCTTGAACATTGTAATAAGGTGTGTCCCGGATATATTCCTCTTTAAACCAGCCGCAGTTGTAACTCGGATTGCGATAGTTGTCGTTCAGATGAATCCCGCTACCATCATGCGTTTCTTTCCATTCCTTGGAATCTCGTGTGGCGGGATATTCTTTTTCAGTATATTTCACTTCGATACCGATGCCGCCCGTTTTATTGTTTTCACAATTTTTTGGAGTATATCTGACATACACGTCAAAGGATGTCCCGTCGTGCAATCCGCCCGGATTATATTCAATTAGAATTTCATCGATTGCAGCGATTCGGTCACCGCCAAGAATTTTATTGAACAGACGCGCCGCTCCGGCCAAGTCTTTTCTCATGGGGAAGAATACGTTGTAGGGGATATGCTCGCTCCGTAAAAGATTTGTTACCATCTGCCGCTTGGAGATTGATTCAGGGCGGTCTATTTCCCGAGTGATTTCCTCCCGGAAACCGCTGAAAAATATGCGGTAATTCCCGTTCTCGTCTCGGCAGTCTTCGGGTCGGAGAGAACTTTCCACATCTATTATATATGTCTTATTGTTACGGCTTATAACGCGGGTCGGGTAGAGGTTACGACCTACGCCTATTTCGGGATTTGAGACTTTGAAGTCAATCTGATGTTGCCGGGCTCGGGATTTATATTCTGAGTGTTTCATGACGGTTGGGGTTTTAATGTCACGAAATTAATTAATTTGTGAAGATTGCGCAAAAATAGTGATGAGGTGTCTTAAAAATCGATACAGGTTGAAATTTTTAGCACATAATTTTATTTTTGCGAAAAAAGAAAAATAAAATCAACTACGCATAATGATTGCGCAGTAGCTTTCTTACTTTGCACCGGTAACAAAAAAATTATATAATATGAAAACAATTGATGGCTATGACGTGAAAATTTTCACTGACAATGTTGATGACAATGCGATTACCCAGATAAAGGAATTGCTGTCGATTGACGTGTTCTCTGATAAAAAAATCCGCATTATGCCCGATGTCCATGCCGGGAGCGGGTGTGTAATCGGCTTTACCGGTAATCTTGGTGACAAGGTTATCCCCAACATCGTCGGGGTCGACATAGGCTGCGGAATGAGGATACTGAAACTCGGAAAGCTCGACAATATCGACTTCCATGCTTTTCATCAGCACATCTGCGGCAATGTGCCGTCGGGGAAGATTGTGCGCGAGGACCGGTTGGGGTTCAAGCCGTTGGTGGGCGAGGAAATGGAAATCTATCGCGAGGCCAAGCAGATTGTCACCTCGCTTTACTGTTACCGCGACCTCAAAGACAGCGGCCGAATCAACAAAGCCATCGGGTCGCTCGGCGGCGGCAACCATTTCATCGAGCTTGACCGTGACGATGATGGCAACGTGTATCTTGTAATTCACACCGGGTCGCGCAACCTCGGAAAACAGGTGGCCGACCTCTATCAGGCCAAGGCGGTCAAGCATTTAACCGAAGGGGCCGATGAACTGGAGGCGATAATTCGCCGCACTATTGACGAGTACAAGGCCGCAGGCCGCCGTTCTGAATTGCAGATGGTAATAAAGGAAATGCGCAGGCAGTCGCGTGATGCTGTGCCGTCACTTCCGGCAGCCCTCTGCTATGTCGAGGGGGAGGCCCGCGAGCAGTATCTCCATGACATGCGTCTGTGTCAGCAATGGGCCGTGTTGAACCGAAAGCTCATCTCGCTTTTGCTGATGAAATTTTTCCCTGACGTGACTGTCTTGGATGAATTTGAATCGGTCCACAACTATATCAGCGACGACAACATGATCCGCAAGGGCTCGATTTCGGCAGCCGTCGGCGAGAAGTGTATCATCCCGCTCAACATGCGTGACGGCTCGCTGCTGTGCACAGGCAAGGGAAACCTTGACTGGAACTGTTCGGCACCACACGGTGCGGGACGCGTATTGAGCCGTACCCAAGCCTGCGAAAAAATAACGATGGCCGACTTCGAAGCATCCATGACCGGTATTTATTCCGAATCAGTGACTGAATCCACCCGCGACGAGTCGCCGATGGTCTACAAACCGGCCTCGGAAATCATTGCCAATATCGGAGATACGGTCAGCATCGATGCGATTATCCGCCCTATTTTCAATTTTAAGGCATCTTAGTGAAAATAAATCCGAACCTGTCTCGGGAAATGTGACAGGTTTGGATTAAATTTGCGGTGCCATAAAACCAATAAGATATGAACCAACTGCAAAAATACACTTGGCTGATTGATACAATCCGCCGCGCCGGAAAGATTACCCATAAGGAGCTTTCGGCACGATGGGAGCGTAACAAAGATCTGAGCGACAGTCGTCCGCTCCACCGTGCCACGTTCAACCGCTGGCGCGAGGCTATTTTTGACCAGTTCGGCATCATTATCGACTGTCAGACGGTGGGTGGATACCTATATTATATAGCCAATCCCGAAGATATTGATGAGGACCGTCTCAAAAAATGGATGCTTGACTCATTTGCCGTCGGAAACATCATCGGTGAAAACCTCTCGTTAAAGGGGCGGATTCTTGTCGACGCGATACCTTCGGGGCGCGACCATCTGACCGCATTGTTGGAGGCGATGAAGGAGAATCGCGTGGTTAACATCTCCTATCACCCGTTTAAAAAATCTTGCAGTAGCACGTTCCCGATTGAACCTTACTGTGTGAAACTGTTTGAAAACCGGTGGTATGTGCTGGGTTATAACGCATTCCATGACGATGTCAGGCTTTACTGCCTTGACCGGATAGAGAGTGTCGAGGTTACTGACAGTGAGTTCAGACTGCCGAAAGATTTCTCGGCCGATGATTATTTTTCGACAGCCTACGGGGTGGTGGTCGGATATAACGTCAAACCTGAGCGCATCGTAATCCGCGCCAACGAGAATCATAAGCATTACTTGAAATCTCTCCCTTTGCACCACAGTCAAAAATTGATTGATGACTGCGGCGAATATGCCGATTTTGAGTTTTATCTCTCCCCGACCTATGATTTCGTCATGAAACTCCTCCAGTATGGCTCGATGATTGAGGTAATCAAGCCGCAATCACTCCGCGCTACCATGAAAGGCTGGATTGAAGATATGTATGAACTTTATAACGAAGAACAACAATGAATGAATTGAACGATTTTGAACCCGGATTATGGAAAATGCCAGTGAATTTCCGCGTAATCGGCTATGGCGAGGAACTGTCATCGGTCATTCAGCAGATTAACGCCTTCGGATATGACGGCTTGGAGGCGCGTGTCGTGACCTCGTTCCGTGAAATCACTCCTGCCGACGACGACAAGATGGTGATAGTCTTGGCTACCGACCGTCATGACGGACTTGTCGAGTTGTTGAGATCATTCTATCAGGCCGGAGTGCTGACTCTGCTGATTACAGACCGCGATATCAATCTTCCGCCTGACGTATGCGATTCCCGCACAACAGTTTCGGCCGATAAGTTTGCCGTGACTGTCAAAGGCTTGGTAACGCCGATATTCAATAACGGAATGATAAATCTGGATTTCAATGACCAGTCGATTACACTTCGCAACACATCCCGGTTTGTCGTGTGCACGGCCGATGCTCGTGGTGGAGACAGCCGCATAGCCGATGCCGTTGCCTCATTCCCGGGCAAAATCCCTGACCGAAAGCATGTCGAGAGAATGTTATTGTCCATAACCCATAACAGAAATCTCAATCCCCCGTTAGCGATAAAAGAAGTCGCCCCCATTACCGAGTTCATAAAGTCACTCCCCGAAACCATCGACATCGTGTGGGGCGTACTGATTGACGACTCCCTCCCCGACGACACGGTGCGCCTGTCAATAATCGTCACCGGGAAGGAACTGTGATGCATCCACATTTACACACAACCCCACAACCTCTATCTGAATCTGCTGCACGGCGGGATTGCTGTTAAAGTAATGGCATCCCGCTGTGCATCTCAATTATATATCTCTAAAATTGTTATTTTTATGGGAGGAAGGAGGAATTTTTGATTAAAATTTGCAATTTAGGGGCGTAGGTATTAATTTTGTGGAGCAATGAACGAGGAGAAAATCCGCAGTGCCGCCCATGCGGCGTTTACCGGTTATATGACGCAGCGCCGGTTGCGCAAAACCCCCGAGCGCTACGCGATTCTCGATAAAGTCATGGAGATGAACTCCCATTTCTTTATCGAATCGCTTTACTCGGCTCTTGACGAGGATGGTTACCATGTGAGCCGCGCCACGGTCTACAACACAATCGAGCTGTTGATTGATGCCGGACTCGTGCGCCGTCACACGTTTGGCAACTCCCCCGCTCAGTATGAAAAGGTTACCGGCATCGGCAATCATCATCACTTGGTGTGTTCCCGTTGCGGAAAAGTGCGTGAGGTCAAGGACCCCGAGTTGGTTAATCTGTTGAACTCCAAACGCTATCCTTCATTTCATGCAGCTTACTTTGATCTTTATATCTACGGCGTGTGCAGCGGGTGTCTCAGGCGCGTGTCACGCTCCAAAAAACAGAATAACAATAAACCAAACGACAAAATATAACTTATGAAAGTTGACGTATTGCTCGGCCTCCAGTGGGGCGACGAAGGCAAGGGAAAAGTTGTTGATGTGCTCACTCCGCGTTATGATGCCGTGGCTCGTTTTCAAGGCGGCCCCAATGCCGGACACACTCTCGAATTTGAAGACAAAAAGTATGTGTTGCGTTCCATCCCGTCGGGTATATTCCAGCACGGACAGATTAATGTGATTGGCAACGGCGTGGTTCTCGACCCGGTGCTGTTCCGCGAGGAAGCCGAGGCGCTTGAAAAGAGTGGAATCGACCTCCGCCGCGTGCTCCGCATTTCCAAGAAAGTACACCTTATCGCGCCCACGCACCGTCTGCTTGACGCTGCCAATGAAAAAGCAAAAGGTGGTGCTAAAATCGGCACTACCGGAAAGGGTATCGGCCCGACTTATACTGACAAAATCTCCCGAAACGGTCTGCGACTCGGAGATGTGTACCATAATTTCAAGGAAAAATATTCGACCATGCGCAACAACCATCTTGCGCGCCTGAAAGCGTTGAATGCCGTTCCCGAGAATCTTGAAGAACTCGAAGAAAAATGGCTTGATGCCGTGATGTACATGAAAGGATTCCAGATTGTCGACTCTGAATTCCTGATTGACGACCTGCTGCGTCAGGGAAAATCGATTCTCTGCGAGGGCGCGCAAGGAACACTGCTTGACATCGATTTCGGCTCATATCCCTTCGTGACATCATCCAACACCATCTGTGCCGGTGCCTGCTCGGGCCTTGGTATCGCCCCCAACAAAATCGGGGAGGTGTTTGGTATATTCAAAGCCTACTGTACCCGCGTGGGCAGCGGTCCTTTCCCCACCGAGCTTTTCGACGCTGTCGGAAAGCGCATCCGTGACCTCGGCCATGAATATGGCGCGGTTACAGGCCGTGAACGCCGCTGTGGATGGATTGACCTCGTGGCACTGCGCTACTCCATCATGCTCAACGGTGTCACTCAGCTCATTATGATGAAGAGCGACGTGCTTGACGACTTTGAAGAAATCAAGGCTTGTACCGCTTACCGAATCGGTGGTCAGGAAACACGCCGTTTCCCCTATTCAATCGATGAGGCAATCGAACCCGTATATGAGACTCTGCCCGGATGGAAGACCGACATGACCTCGATGCAGAGCGAGGATGAGTTCCCCGTCGAGTTCAAGAACTATATCGACTTCCTTGAACGCGAGCTTGAAACACCCATCACCATCGTTTCAATCGGTCCCGACCGCAAGCAGACTATCATCCGCAAAAAACACTGAATCAGTTAGAAACACTGAAGTATAATACATATCAAAGTTATGCCGCCTTATCGAGGCGGCATAACTTAAAATCCTAACATTTAATTACCATGGCAAAAGTTAAACCGTTCAAGGGGGTACGTCCTCCGCGCGAAATGGTCACCGAGGTCGCCTCGCGTCCCTATGACGTTCTTAATTCCGAAGAAGCACGCTGCGAGGCTGAGGGTAATCCGCGCTCGCTTTACCACATCATCAAGCCCGAGATTGATTTCGCTCCCGGCACTGATGAGCATGCCCCCGAAGTCTATGACAAGGCTGTCGAGAATTTCAACGCGTTTCAGAAAAACGGCTGGCTTGTTCAAGACGAGGAGGATCATTATTATATTTATGCGCAGACTATGGATGGCCGCACACAATATGGCATCGTGGTTGCCGCCAATGTGGCCGATTACATGGAAGGACGCATCAAAAAGCATGAGCTGACCCGTCGCGACAAGGAGGAAGACCGCATGAAACATGTGCGCATTAATAATGCCAATGTCGAGCCTGTTTTCTTCGCGTTCCCTGACAACGACGTGCTTGAGGCTGTCATTAAGGAGACTACTGCCAAAGAACCCGAATATGATTTTGTCGCTCCCGACGGTTTCGGCCATCATTTCTGGGTAATCGACTCTCCTGAGACAATCGCCCGGGTTACCGAGGAATTTGAAAAAATTCCTTACCTCTATATCGCCGACGGCCATCACCGCTCGGCCTGTCGCGTTT
>CAMWRO010000010.1 GCA_947176615.1 uncultured Porphyromonadaceae bacterium | reverse complement strand
GAATGATTTCAGACTTGCGAAGAAGGCGCATAGCCGTAGCTCTGTAACTGATGAGTAAGGACGAAAGCAACTTCATTGCACTCGCTTGAATATATTAAATAATTTCGGACACTCACTTAATAGCAGGATTATGGGTATTGCTGATTTTTTAAAAGACAGAATTTCAAACGCGCCAAACTGGCTCACCGAACCATTATTGCATCTCAACCGACTCGGGCCCCTCGCCTTTGGCCCGGCAATGCTCCGTTTCAAAAAAACAATTCCGACAATAGACCCTGAAAAGAAGTTAGTCGAGATGGCGAATTATGCCATAAAGCATGTCCCATATTACAGGAAACGTTACAAAGGCTTGACAATAAACTCGGCCAATGAGTTTGAAGAAAAAATTGATTTCATCGACAAAGACGAGGTAACTCGGAATTACGCTGAATTTCTCTCAGATTTAGCACCGTCAATACCCCATATTACCCGCCGCACGTCGGGGACATCAGGAAAGCCGTTACAGATTGAAATCCCGAGTAATCGATACATTACCGAAATGGCGTTTGTCACTCGCGCTTGGGAACATGCCGGATGGAACTATGGCATCCGTGCATCAATACGCAAAAAGATTCTTCCTGCCGGGAAAAACTACATTGTCAATCCGGCTACCCGGGAAATAATATTTGACGGATACCGCACTGACAAGGAATATCTCGCTATGATGGCCAAGGTGATGAAACGGAACCACGTTTCGTCTATCTATGCCTATCCGTCAACAGCATTCCAAGTTCTGAAACTATTCCAAAAATATGGTATTGATATATCGTTTATAAAACATGCCCTGCTGACAAGCGAAGGCATATCCACGCACCAGTACCACTTTATAGAAAACGAACTCGGTATAAAGATTTCATCATTCTATGGTCATACTGAAAAACTGATATTTATAGAGCAGAGAGATGTCAACACCCATGTAATTGAAGAAGCATACGGATACACGGAAATTGTCGGCCCTGACGGCAACCCGGTGTGTCCCGGCAATGAGGGAGAACTGGTGGGAACTACTTTCTATAACCGTGTAATGCCCCTCTTGAGATACCGCACGGGTGATTATGCGACCCTCTCAGACCGCACCATACCCGAAAGTAACTATTCACGACGCATTCTGTCATCTATTTCAGGACGGCATGAAAAAAATCGGATTTTACGTCATGACGGAAGTTACACATCTTCCACCGTATTTGAAATACACGACGAAATCGCCCTCCCGATTGACGGGATTCAATATCTTCAGGAACGTCCCGGCTATATGGAGGTCCTTGTGGTAAAAGGCCGTAACTTCTCCTCGGGACATGAACACCGGATGCTTGATCATTTTGCCTATGCGATGGGGGGACGGGAATATGTCAAAATCAGATATGTCGACTCGCTTATAGTTGAACCAAACGGGAAAACTCTCACCGTTATAAACCGCCTCACTTAACATTTATTATATAGCACAATATTCAGGCCATTTCCCTGTCTCGCGGATTTTTCGTAAATTTGTAGGTTAATTTCCAATAGACATAAATGACTGAACAGAATATATTAGTTAAAGGAGCCAAGGTCAATAATCTCAAGGATATAACCGTTGAAATTCCACGAAACAAACTCGTGGTCATCACCGGCCTGTCGGGTTCCGGAAAATCGTCGCTTGCCTTTGACACACTTTATGCCGAAGGACAACGGCGATATGTCGAAAGTCTTAGCGCATATGCACGACAGTTTCTCGGTAAAATGCCCAAACCGGAGTGTGACATGATACTCGGCCTTCCGCCGGCTATCGCCATCGAGCAAAAAGTCAACACGCGCAACCCGCGAAGCACGGTCGGGACTTCAACCGAAATTTACGACTACCTCCGCCTGCTTTTCGGACGCATCGGGAAGACATTCTCGCCCGTCAGCGGCGAACAGGTAAAAAAGCATACCATCGAGGATGTGGTCTGTGCCGCCACCTCCCATCCCGAAGGCACCCGCATCGCCCTCGCCTCTCCCATCGTGATGCCCGAAAAACGCAAGTTCCGCTCACAGCTCGACGTATATCTCAAAGCCGGATATTCTCGTGTCATCCACAACAATGAATTTGTCGAAATAGAGGACCTCCTTGCCCTCGGTGATGCTCTGCCTGAGAGTGCCGACGGCTATGACTTGCTCGTTGACCGTCTTGCCGTGGCTCACGACGGGGATGAACTGAGCCGACTCGCCGACTCGGTCGAGACGGCATTCTTTGAAGGCCATAACGAATTGAAGCTCATCGTGTGGGGCAAGGACGGAATCACAACGACAGTTTTCTCGAAACGATTCGAGGCCGACGGCATCACGTTTGACGAGCCGAGCGACATGATGTTCAACTTCAACAACCCGGTAGGGGCATGTGAGACTTGCGGCGGTTTCGGAAAAGTACTCGGCATTGACGAGCGGCTCGTTGTCCCCAACCCCACTCTCTCGGTCTACGATGATGCCGTTGTCGCATGGCGCGGCGACAAAATGAGCGAATGGAAACGCGAATTTATCAGGCTTGCCTCCCGGTATGATTTCCCCATACACAAACCATATCTCGACCTCTCCGATGCCGAGCGCGACCTGCTGTGGCACGGCCCTTCGGGCAACGGACACGAATTCCCTTCCATTGACAATTTTTTCAAAATGGTCGAGGAAAACCAGTACAAGGTACAATACCGCGTCATGATGGCCCGCTACCGAGGCAAAACCCTCTGCCCCGTTTGCGGCGGCTCAAGGCTGAAACCGGCCGCCCAATGGGTCAAAGTGGGAGGTCGGCCAATCGGAGAACTCGTAAATATGCCGGTCGGCGACCTTCTTGACTTTTTCAATAATCTCACTCTTGACGAGAGAGACACGAAAATCGCATCGCGGCTTCTGACCGAAATTCGCAACCGCATTTCTTATCTTGTCGAGGTCGGTCTTTCCTATCTGACTCTTGACCGCTTGTCGTCAACCCTCTCGGGCGGCGAAAGTCAGCGCATCAACCTCGCCACATCTCTCGGCAGCAGCCTCGTCGGGTCTCTGTATATTCTCGACGAGCCGTCAATAGGATTGCATTCACGCGACACAGACCGCCTCATCTCAGTGCTGAAAAAGCTGCGCGACCTCGGCAATACCGTGGTTGTCGTCGAGCATGACGAAGAAATCATGAGGGCGGCTGACTATATTATAGACGTGGGGCCCGATGCCGGACGTCACGGCGGCCAAATCGTGTTTAGCGGAACTCCCGACCTCCTTCCCGATTCCGATGGATATACGGCCGGATATCTTACCGGAAAACTCTCAATCACGGTCCCGACTTCCCGCCGTCGCAGCCGCGACGCTGTAGAAATCATCGGCGCCCGCGAGCATAACCTGAAAGATGTGTCGGTAAAATTCCCTCTCGGTGTGATGACTGTTGTCACAGGGGTCAGCGGATCGGGTAAGTCGACCCTTGTGCGGGATATTCTTTACCGTGCCATGACACGTCATCTGGGTGAGGCCGGAGACGCCCCCGGGTCATTCCGAGGTCTTCGCGGCGACCTGTCGAGAATAAAGGCGGTGGAGTTTGTCGACCAGAATCCCATCGGTAAATCAACGCGTTCCAATCCCGCCACATACCTGAAAGCCTATGATGAGATCCGCCGGCTTTTCGCCGACCAGCAGGCATCGAAACAAATGGGTTTCACCGCCTCGACATTTTCATTCAACAGCGAGGGAGGACGGTGCGAGGAATGCAAGGGTGAAGGCACCATAACCATAGAAATGCAGTTTATGGCCGACATCACCATACCTTGCGAAACCTGCCACGGCAAACGTTTCAAGAAAGAGGTCCTTGAAGTGGAATATCGCGGCAAAAACATATATGACATCCTCGAAATGACAATAAACCAAGCCATCGAATTTTTCTCGGCGGAAGGCAGCGGGTCAATCGAGCGCAAAATCGTCAAACGGTTAAAACCCTTGCAGGATGTCGGGCTCGGCTATCTTAAAATCGGGCAAAACTCATCCTCTCTCTCCGGCGGGGAAAACCAGCGCGTAAAACTCGCATCGTTCTTCGCCAACGAGAACAGCGTACCGACAATGTTTATATTTGACGAACCTACCACCGGGTTACATTTTCACGACATCGCGACCCTGCTGAAATCTTTTGACCGATTATTGTCTCTCGGCCACACCGTGGTAATCATCGAGCATAATATTGACGTTATAAAGACGGCAGACCACATCATCGACATGGGACCTGAAGGAGGCGACGGAGGAGGACAGGTCATAGTCGAAGGAACTCCTGAAGAAGTAGCCGCTTGCACGGAATCCTATACAGGACGGTTTCTTAAAGAAAAACTCTAACTTCGCCGCAATTTAACTTTAACAATATAAAAACCAATATATCAATGGCTAAAATCGGAGACATCGTGCGCTACCTCAACTCTATCGGAGGAGGGCGCATCACAAGAATAGAGAATAATATCGCTTATGTGGAGGAAGAAGACGGATTTGAAACCCCGGTTCTGCTGCGCGAATGTGTCATCGTGGCGTCAGGCGACATGGCCGAGCCACGCAAAGCCACTCCCGCACCTATGGCCGCGGTCTCACAGCCGGCTAAAAATGCCGCCACGCCAACTCCCGCCGCAGTCAGCGAAACCGACATGGAGGAAACTCCCGAAGGCGAAAAGCTAAATGTGGTACTCGCCTACGAACCGGCCGAGATAAAGCATCTCAACACTACAACCCACGACGTTTACCTCGTCAATGACTCCAACTATTATCTCTATTTCACCTACATGACCCGTGCCGACGAGGCTACAGGATGGACCACACGCTATGCCGGCATCGTCGAGCCTAACATACAGGTGTGGCTTGAAGAAATAACCACTGCCGACCTCCCGTCAATGGATCGCGTTGCAGTGCAGTATATCGCCTTCAAGCAGGGTCGAGAGTTCAAACTGAAATCACCCGGAGCCATCGAGACAAAACTTGACACGTCAAAGTTTTTCAAACTGCACTGTTTCCACGACAACCCCTATTTTGAAAAGCCGGTAATCGCCATCGACATCGTCAAGAACGACATTCCTCAGCGCGCCATGATTCTTGACTCGGGACGGCTCGAAGAAGGAATACGCGCCAAGAAAGCAGCTGACCGCCCTGCGCGCAAGCCGGTAAAAAAACATAAAAGCGTCAACAACATCATCGAAGTCGACCTCCACATCGCCGAGCTTGTCGACTCGACACGAGGACTGTCCAATGCCGACATGCTGAACATTCAGATTGACGAGTTCCGTCGCGTCATGGATGCCAATCTGAATAAAAAAGGACAGAAAATAGTCTTTATTCATGGAAAGGGAGAAGGCATCCTGCGACAGGCAATCATGAAAGAGCTGAATCACCGCTACAAGGGTCATGCAGTTCAGGATGCGTCTTTCCGGGAGTATGGTTTCGGAGCGACACAGGTGACAATATAAAAGCGGATAAGTAGATCTATTTATGATACTTTATTTTTCGGGCACGGGAAACTCACGGTATGTAGCCGAAAGGCTTGGCGCATTGCTCGGCGACAAAGTCGTACCGATGTTTCCCGACAAAAAGCTGGCGATGCTTGCCGATGACAACCGGCTGATTTGGGTATTCCCCATCTATTCGTGGGGCGTACCTCCGATTGTGCGTCGCGTAATCTCGACTCTGACCGTTACCGACCGCCCAACCATTGACTGCTACATGGTCGCGACATGCGGTGACGACATCGGCCATGCCAACCGAATGTGGCGGCGCGATATTTCGCGACAGGGATGGACCCCTGTCGCGACCTATTCGGTACAGATGCCCAACAACTATGTGTGCATGAAAGGATTTGATGTCGATGCGCCTGAAACTGCCGAATCCAAAATAGCGGCATCAAGGCAACGCATTGCCGCGATTGCCGACCGAATTAAGAGCCGCACTGAAACCGACGATGTCGTCACAGGGTCTTGGCCGTGGATTAAAACCGCCATCATATATCCGTGGTTTGTCCGCAATGCCATGTCTCCGCGTAAATTCCGTTGGACCGAGGATTGCATATCGTGTGGAAAGTGCGCCCATGTCTGTCCCCAGCGCAACATAACTATGGAAGGCGGCCACCCTTCGTGGGGAGACAACTGCGCTTTCTGCCTTGCATGTTATCACATCTGCCCGCGCCATGCGGTAGCATACAGCAATGCAACCAAAGACAAAGGCCAATATTTCTTTAACAAATGAACCCCGAAACAGAAAATACCCTTCACGCACTCCGGTCAGGCGAATGGTGCCACTGCATTTCTCCTGAAATATCCGCAATACTCTTGGATTGCGAGGAGAAATGCTTCAGGCTCAACAGCCTGCCACCATCGTCGACAGATGAGCGCTGCGGAATAATTAAAAGCCTCTTTGGTAGGATTGGGAATCGATTTACCATTCATTCACCTTTTCACTGTGATTTTGGAACAAACATCAGAGTTGGCGATAATTTTATCGCCAACTATAATCTGACTATCCTTGACGAAACTGATGTCACCATTGGAGACAATGTATTCATCGGGCCTAATGTCAGCATATACACCGTCACCCATGCCCTTGATATTTCACAGCGCAATGACGGACTGATGCAGGCACGTCCCGTGACAATCGGCGATAACGTATGGATTTGTGGAAATTGTGTCATATTGCCGGGAGTCACCATCGGTGAAGGCAGCGTAATCGGAGCCGGAAGTGTTGTAACCCGCGACATCCCGCCCCACACCTTAGCCGTCGGAAATCCATGCCGCCCACTACGCCCGATCACCGAGACCGACATTATAAAAAACTACTATACCGATTTATTTTGAAAGGAATTGTATCGCTGCTTGGATTGTATTGAGCAAAGGAGGGATATCAATTGACACCGCTTCATACACCAAATCCGCATCAAGCTCAAAATATCCGTGAGCAATATGATTCCGCATTCCGACTATAGCATACCAAGGTACATCGGGGAAATTACTTTGCAGGAATTCTGGCATAACCCTATTCACGCGATTAACACCTTCACCAATTGCTGTAATCAGAGTGCAATTCGCAGCAAGTAGCTGCATACCGGTCTGTGTTTCATAATAATCATCAGAAGACCGGCCCCATTCGTTCCACCCAATCAACTGACTTATTGCTCCCTCTATGGATTCAAGAGTCAGAAGAACTCGACGTTTATCATTTTCAGAGTAATGTGATAGCATCACTTGATATTTGATCAAGAAATTTTTTAGAAAGATGGGAGTGCCGACGCACCAAGTCAACCGAAGTGTTAAGCAATCCTTCGAGGAATCTTTTTAATGCGCTCATCAAAAAAATTTCAGGAGGCATATCAACAAGAATATCCACATCACTATTTTCTCGATTATCGCCACGAGCCATCGAACTGAAGATGCACAACCCACTTACCCTGAATTCTTTTTGAATATAGGGCAGATTTTTGCTCAATAAAGCTATACATTCTTTCGAGTCACACATGAGAAGTCGGTCTATACAAAGAATCCCGCAGGCGGTTCTGCTTGCGGGATTCTGAATTTCAGCGGAGTGACCGAGATTCGAACTCGGGATACGCTTTTGGCGTATACACGCTTTCCAGGCGTGCCTCTTCAGCCACTCGAGCACCACTCCTTGTTGCAATGGCTTTCTGTTTTGCGAGGACAAAGGTAAGCGTTTTTTTTCAGTTATGCAAATCTTTTTTAATATTGTCCCTACTTTTTAGATGCGAAAGACCACCGCATGCGAAAGACCACTACTTGTCGTAACGCTGCACTAAAAGCATTTCATCGACCGTGAAATCTTCAAATGACCGGATTACTTTATGACATAAAGGCGAAACTTTTTCAATCGGATTTGTCGTCGCGAGACCGATAACCGCTGCCCCCGAACTCAATCCGGCCTGAAGTCCCTGTATGGAATCTTCAAACACAAAGCAGTTTTCGGGTGCCACGCCTATCGCCTGTGCCCCTGTCAGATACCCCTCGGGGTCAGGCTTGGATTTTTTGACTTGAGAACCGGTGACAAATGCGGCGAAGTAGTCCTTAAACTCGGGATGGGCAGCGAAAAGATACGACATTTTGACATCATCGCTGCTGGTAACAACCGCTGCGGGTATACCGAATTGTTTCAGCTCTTTCAGAAAATCCGCAACTCCGGGAAACAGAGGATATTGCATCTGCTTTTCAAAGTCATGGATTCCCTGCACGACTGCCTCGCGGTCCTCGGCACGGAAATAAGTAAGAATCTCGGTCAGAGTCGTACCCTTTATTTTAGCCGCGAAGTCGGGGTCGGGTACGCCATATTTTCGTCCCGTCTCGGCCCAAAATTTGCTATATTCGCCCTCGCTGTCTATCAGGACTCCGTCAAGGTCAAAAAGCACACCATTCGTTTTCATAATGTTATCGGTGTTAAAATCAGATATTAAAAAATTACTTCCGGCAATCAGTATCGTCTCGTCACCGTTGACCGCCGATTTAGCCGCATCAAGGGCAAGTTGCAATGACGCGAATGTCTTTCCCGCGATGCCGTGCTCTGCCGCCAATTGAGCCAGACGCTCTACCGGCATTGCTCTCTCTACCGAAGGCCGGGTCAGATACACTGTGGTATCGGGAATCGCAGCGACCAGATCAAGGATTGCTGAAACATCCTTGTCGTTGACAAACCCTATGATCAGATGATGTTGTCCTTTGACCGACCGGAGTTGGCGCGATATATATCGCCAGCCGCCTTCGTTGTGGCCGGTATCGCAGATTATCCGGGGCGAGTCGCCGACTTTCATCCACCGGCCCATCAGACCGGTATTTTCAACCACATGTGCCATTCCGTCGGCCACAGCATCTTTGTCAACGCGGTCAAATTGCGTTGTCAGACAATCAAGTGCGGCAAGTATCGTCGCCGTGTTCCTGACCTGATATATCCCGGTGAGTTCACCGTGCAACCGGCCGTAGGGCGTAGAGGGATATTCGATATAATCGTCATGCATGACCGCCTCGACCGGCTGCGCAAATGTTATCGGCGCACCTACGGCGGCTGCTTTGTCGACAAACACCTGCCTGACATCCCCCTCGGCCTCTCCTATCACAACCGGCACCCCCGGCTTTATAATCCCGGCCTTTTCAGCCGCAATCTCAACGAGAGTATCGCCGAGAAATGCAGTGTGGTCCTTGGAGATATTGGTTATTACCGACAGGCACGGTGTAATGATATTGGTACTGTCGAGACGGCCGCCGAGACCGGTCTCAATCACAGCCACATCGACATGCATGGCCGCGAACCAGTCAAAAGCCATCGTCATCGTCAGTTCAAAGAACGACGGGTCGACATCAAGATTCAAATCGCGATAACGCGCAACGAAATCCACAACTGTCTCGCGGGGAATCATCTGGCCGTTGACGCGGATGCGCTCGCGGAAATCAAAAAGATGAGGCGACGTGTAAAGTCCAGTGCGATAACCGGCCGACTGGAGAATCGCGGCAAGAGTGTGGGCCGTCGACCCTTTGCCGTTAGTCCCGGCAATGTGGATTGTCGGATACTTGGCGTGGGGACAGCCGAATGCCATGTCAAGAGCATGAGCGGTGCCGAGTCCCGGCTTATAGGCACCCGCACCGATGCGTTGAAACGCCGGATGGCGGGTATAGAGGTAGTCAATTGTTTCTTCGTAATTCATCACTTCAATATATGAAATATCCGGCAAGTCCGGCAATGCATATAATCAGAATAGGATGCCACTTGATCCAGTAGACCATTACAAATGCGGCGGCACACAGAACTATGCTCCATATCACCTGATAGGTTGTCTCTCCGAAATTGGCCGCATTCATAAGCAGCAATGCCGCCGAGGCAATAAGGCCGACAACCACCGGACGCAGACCGGCAAATATGCCTTTGACAACGACACTGTCCTTGTGCCGATGGATGAGATGACTTGTATAAGCGACAAGGAGAAAAGAGGGAAGCACGACAACGAGCGTGCAGACGATGGAGCCGAGAATCCCCCACAACGGAGATGCGAAATCGGCCGAATATTGCGCCGGGGCGACATATCCTATATAGGTTGCCGAGTTGATTCCAATCGGACCGGGGGTCATCTGCGAGATTGCGACAATGTCGGTAAACATCTGCTCGGTAATCCATCCCGGCCCTACGATTTCGCGTTCAATCAGGGCGAGCATGGCATATCCGCCTCCGAAACCGAAAAGGCCAATCTTGAGATAGGACCAGATAAGACGAAGATATATCATAGCTTTTCATCCTCCTTTCTCATCTCTTTTTCAACGGCATGCAACGCTTTGACACGGCGTGAAAACCACAGCCACCCGAAGAATCCGCCTAATACTATATATATGATAGGATTGGAGACGACAGGCAGGCGCGACCATATCAGCAAAGCCACCACCACGGGGATTGCGATGGTCTTCCATCCGATTTTTGCAGCGCGGGCCGACGAGATGACAGGTGCGACAATCAAGGCCACCACGGCAGGACGGATTCCCTGAAACACCCTTGATAAAACTTCGTTGTTCTTAATCAGATCAGGCGTCAGAAAAATCGCGATGGCGAGTATTATCATAAACGACGGCAGTATCGTTCCGAGAGCTGCCGCCACACTTCCTTTCATACCTTTCAGTTTATCTCCTACCGCTACTGAAATGTTAACGGCAAGGATTCCGGGCAATGACTGCGCGACTGCAAGGAGGTCGAGGAAATCTTCACGTTCTATCCACTTGTGTTTGTCGACGATTTCTTTCTCGATAATGGAAATCATCGCCCAGCCGCCACCAAATGTAAATGCGCCTATTTTAAAGAACGTCAAGAACAGTTGTGCGTATATATTGCTCATAATTCCTCATTCAATTCGTCAAGATATTCCTTAATGCGGGTATGTCCGGCATCAGATACGGGAGAAATATCCTTATCGGTCAGCAACCCGAGCGAATACAGATAGGCGATGCGCGGATACTTGTCAACGTTGGGGACGTTGACATAGTCAGCCAGCAGGTGTTTCTGAAACAGATTGTTCATTTTCAGAACTCCGTTGTAAACATCCCTGTCACTCAGCTCGCCGCGCCTGCTCTCGATGTAATCGACAAGGCGGTCGAGAAACGCACCACACTCACGTTCAAGTGCCACATGCATCAGTCCGCGCACAACCCGTTTTTCCGTTTTACTGGGTTTCTGCATCAGACTTATGAATTTATGGCACCGACGAGGTCGTTTATATCGGCTACATTATGCCGTTCACAATAGTCATTAATATAGTCAACTATCTTCACTGTCACAGCCGGATCGACAAAGTTGGCGGTCCCCACTTCCACAGCAGTGGCGCCGGCAAGGATAAACTCCATTGCGTCACGGCCGTTCATGATTCCGCCGAGACCGATTACAGGGATTTTGACCGCCTTGGCGACCTGCCACACCATCCGCACTGCAACGGGGCGGACCGCCGGTCCCGACAGACCGCCGGTAATGGTTGAAAGATGCGGGCGGCGACGCTCCACGTCAATCGACATGCCGAGCATGGTGTTGATTAGCGAAACCGAGTCGGCACCTTCGGCTTCTACCGCCTTGGCAATGTCGGCAATCGATGTCACATTGGGCGACAGCTTGACAATCATTGTCTTGGGATAGGCCGCGCGGACAGCCTTTGTCACCTCGGCCGCGCCCTGACATGTCGTTCCGAAAGCCATTCCGCCCTCCTTGACATTAGGGCAGGAAATATTCACCTCGATAGCATTCACCCGTTCAAGCGAGGCAAGACGGCGGGCTGTCTCGGCGTAATCATCGACGCATGCCCCCGAGACATTCACTATCAGCTCCGAGTCAATATCCTTTATGCGGGGATAAATGTGCTCGATAAAGTAATCCACACCCTTGTTCTGCAACCCGACAGCGTTGAGCATCCCCGAAGGGGTCTCGACCATGCGGGGATAGTCGTTGCCTTCGCGAGGATTGAGAGTAGTACCTTTTATAATGTAGCCGCCCAGACGCGACAGGTCAATGAACGGGGCATATTCTTCGCCATAGCCGAATGTCCCCGACGCGGTCATCACCGGGTTTTTGATACTCAGACCGCCTCCTATATTCACACTAAGATTTACCATGTCAGTTGATTGATATTAAATACGGGGCCTTCGGTGCAGACACACACATTTCCCTTTACTGTTTTTTCCACACAACAGAGACATGCACCAAGTCCGCAGGCCATCATGTTTTCGAGCGATACTTCACAATCGATATTGCGTTCACGGGCAATAGCGGCAATGGCTTTCATCATCGGTGCCGGGCCACAGCAATAAATCCGGTCTATTTTTTCAGCAAGAACCGGGTGGGCGGTAACAAGACCCTTGATGCCGGCCGAACCATCCTCGGTACAGATGTGAACCTTGCCGATTTTTTCAAGCACATCAAGCTGCAACAAATCAGCCGCGCTGCGCGCCCCGATAAGATACTCGGGTTTCAGACCGGCTTTTTCGAGACAGCGTCCCAGATAAAGCAGAGGGGCGACCCCTACTCCGCCTCCGGCGAGCAATACTCTCGCCCCGGGAGCGACATCAAGTGAAAAGCCGTTGCCAAGAGGAAACAGCAAGTTTACAACCGTCCCTTTGGGCATGTCGAGAAGCGCGCTTGAACCGCGTCCCGCACGGCGCACGAGCAAGCTCAGCTTATCTCCGCTCTCAACATTATTAATAGATATGGGACGACGCAGAAACACTCCGGGAGTCTCGACCGCGACTTGGACAAACTGTCCGGGCTTTATTTCGGGCAAAGGGAGTCCGTCGGCAGTAGCCAGTTTCAACAGGGAGTAATTGTCATTGAATCTGACATTTTCTTCAAGCAGAAAATCTTTAGTTTGCTTCATATTTTGGAACGTGATATGATTCGACTGCAAAATTAGTGAAAATACCCGACATCCGCATTGTCACGGCAGCGAAATATGCCATCACCCGCCAATCTTAAAAAATTTCACCCTTCTCGTGTCACTTTTTGCCACTTTTTGCGTCTAAAGCTATATAAACAGCAAAAAATTGCTAAATTTGCAAGTTGAAATGCAATGGAACAACACGTTTTTATACATTATAATAAATCATTCATGATGAAAAAGACATCTAAGTTTGCAGCGCTCTTTTTATTGCTTGCGCTGATGTTGATGCCCGGAATCGTGAAGGCTCAGGACCCGATGACGGCCCCGCTGCCCACCGACCCCGCCGTGCGCATCGGCAAACTCCCCAACGGATTGACCTATTACATCCGTCACAACGAGTATCCCAAAGGACAGGCCGATTTCTATATCGCCCAGAAAGTGGGATCTGCCCTTGAAGAAGACCACCAGCGCGGTCTTGCCCACTTCCTCGAACACATGTGTTTCAACGGAACAACCCACTTCCCGGGCAACCAGCTGCGCGAATGGCTTGAAACCGTCGGCGTGAAATTCGGCGCCAACCTCAACGCCTACACCAGCATTGACGAGACTGTCTACAACATCTCCAACGTGCCTATCGCCCGCACAAGCGTTCAGGATTCATGCCTTCTCATTCTCCATGACTGGGCCAATGACCTGACTCTCGACCCTGCCGAAATCGACAAGGAACGCGGCGTCATCCACGAAGAATGGCGACAGAGCAACGTGGGCCGCCAGCGCATTCTGGAACGCATTCTCCCTGATGTGTACCCCGGTTCCAAGTACGGCTACCGCCTCCCCATCGGAACAATGGAAGTTGTCGACAATTTCCCCGCTCAGGCTCTCCGCGACTACTACGAGACTTGGTACCGTCCCGACCAGCAGGGCATTATCGTAGTAGGTGACATCGATGTTGACCGCATCGAGAACAAGATTAAAGAAATCTTCTCTGACATCGAAATGCCTGCCAACGCTCCCGAGCGCAAATATGCACCGGTTCCTGACCACAAAGGCACCCTCTACGGTCTCGGTTCCGACCCCGAACAGCAGCACCTTATCGGCCAGCTCATGTTCCTGAGCGACGTTCTCCCCGCAGAATACCGCAACACGATGGCCTATTTTATCCAAGACTATGTTCAGGAGATGATTTCGTCGATGATCAACAACCGTCTCTCGGACCTCGCCAAGACCCCCGATGCTCCTTTTGCTCAGGCTTTCGTCTATTTCGGCGAATACATTGTCGCAAAAACCAAGGACGCATTCACTGTCGCAGCCGTGGCCAACGGACATGAAATCGAGCCCGCTCTCGCAGCCGCTTACCGCGAAGTGCTCCGCGCTCAGCGTGGCGGATTCACCGCAAGCGAATATGAACGCGCCAAGAGCGAGCTGCTTTCCCGCGTGGAAAACATCTACAACAACCGCGAATCCCGTCAGACCGACAGCTATGTAAAGGAATATGTGCGCTCGTTTATCGACGGCGATCCCATCCCCGGAATCGAAACCGAATATCTGATTACACAGCAGCTTGCATCGATGATTCCCCTTGAGGCAATCAACGAGACAATGAAGGAAGTCATCACCCCTGACAACCGTGTAGTTGTCGCTATGGGTCCTGAAAAAGAAGGATATGCCGCCCTCAGCAAGGACGCCATCGCGGCTGCCATCAGCGCTGTTGAAGCCGAGAAAATCGTTGCTTATGTCGACGAGGTAAAAAGCGAGCCTCTTATCCCCTCGCTGCCCGCCAAGGGTTCTATCGTGAGCACCAACGAGCTCAAACAATTCGGCGCGACCGAATGGGTTCTTTCCAACGGCGCCCGCGTCATCGTGAAACCCACCAAGTTCAAAGAGGACGAAATCCTGTTTAACGCATACGCTCCCGGCGGATATTCTGCATTCCCCTCAAGCTACGACAGCTCTATCCTCTTTATGGATGCCATTGCCAACGAAAACGGCCTCGGAACCTATACCCACTCTGACCTGACAAAATACCTTGCAGGCAAGCAGTGTGGTGTAAACGCTCAATTCGGCAACTATTCGCGCGACTTTGAAGGCATTTCCACCCCCAAGGACCTCCCGACATTCATGGAGCTGCTCTATATGTCGTTTGTCGACCTCAACTATGACGCGACCGAGTTTACCGCCGCTCAGCAGAAATATGCGACATTGCTGAAAAACCAAGCCAGCAATCCTCAGTTCCAGTTCTCAAAAGCTCTTTACAGCGCACTGTTCAAATCGGCCCGTAAACGTCAGCTCACCCCCGAGGACATTGTTGCCGCATCACGCGACCAGATTAACGAGATTGCAAAGAAGATGACCGCCAATGCCGCTGACTACACTTTTGTATTTGTCGGCAATGTAGACCTCAAGAAACTCAAACCTCTTGTTGAGCAGTATATCGCATCCCTTCCCGGCGATGCCAAGACCGCAGCTAAGCCTGTCACCAACTTTGACCCCGCTCTCTATGTGACTCCCGGAACTGAAACCACGACCGTCACTACCGAGATGGCAACTCCCCAATCATTTGTATGCATCATGGAGACTGCCGACATGCCCTTCTCGATGAAAGACCGTCAGCTCTCTCAAGTTGCAGCTCAGATTCTCACAAAACGCCTTATCAACACCGTGCGTGAGGACATGGGTGCCGTTTACTCAATCAGCGCCTCGGGTGACATGTCACGTCTCGGACCTGCCAACGCGATGCTTCAGTCAGCTTTCCCGATGAAACCGGAAATGAAGAAAGAGGTTCTCGACTTCATCGCCAACGAAATCAAGAGCATGGAAACCAACGTGAAAACCGAGGAACTCGCTCCTGTAAAAGAGTACATGGTCAAGAACTACACCGAAGGCCGCGAACTCAATGGATCATGGCTCAGCGCCATCGGCGGCTACCTCATGAACGGTGTCAACACAATGGACGGAAACATCGAAATGATGAACTCGCTCACTGTTGACGACGTGATGAACTACATGAAGAAGCTCAACGCCGCAGGCAACTACCGCGTCATTGTCCTCGACCCCGCCCCCGCTGCTGAATAATCACTGATTCCGCAACTATAAAAAAACAGTTCCCGAAAAAATCGGGAACTGTTTTTTTATTTTTCAATCTGTTTTTCTAAGAACAACCGATTTGTCTTAGCATCGCGATTTATCGCGATAATCGAAATAAAAGCGGGAGGTTTATCGCCCCGATTTAAGCCGGCGGGCAATAGCCTTGTGGCGAAGTGCCGATTCTTTGTCGCCAACCCGGGCATATACAACGGCAAGCCTCTCATGCAACCTATAGTTGTCAGGGGCGATGTCAAGCGCGACGAGGTAACGGTCAAGAGCATTATACCAGTCAGCCATTTTCTCAAAAATCGCTCCCATGCGCATTATGGTCTCCTGATTGGTTCCGTCAACATCGAGCACAGCCTGATAAGCGGCAACAGCCTCTACATCCTCGCCGAGCAATTCAAGAGCCTGCGCACGACCGAGCAGCGCCTTGACCATAGAGGGACAAAGAGCAAGAGCCTTGTCAAAATTGGCAATGGCAGCCTGCGGGATGTCATCCTGAATGCAGTCCTCCCCCAATGAAACATACTCAAGTGCCATATCCTCAAACCGCCTCTCGTCAGCTTCGAGACGAGACTCCAGCTCCGCCACCCGCGATTTCAGCCGGTCGACGATCTGAAGTTTGCGACGGGCATAGCGCATCGCCACCTTGTTGTCAAGAATATTGCGCGACTGCAACCCCTCGACAAACAAATCAAATGCCGCTGAAATATCCCCGTCGTCAGCAGCCGAGACAGCCTGATGGAAACAATTATCGGCATGGGCGTTGTCAAGCGCGCCCTCTATAAGGGCCGGACTGTTGAACGACTTGCTGAACTGCACGACTGCCGGATTAACGAAAACATCCCGCTCGGCAATGGTGGAGCGCAGGGTCAGTCCTTCGAGACTGCGGCATCGCGAAAGCGCCACATAGGTCTGCCCACCAACAAACGCTCCGCGCCCTATGTCGATAACGACGTTGTCAAATGTCAGGCCCTGACTTTTATGGACAGTCAGCGCCCAAGCAAGTTTCAGCGGATACTGCGTAAAGCTGCCAAGCTCCTTTTCGACCACCTTGCGGGTCTTTTTATTGTATTCATAGCGGATGTTTCCCCACCGCTCGCGCTCGACAACAACCGTGCCGCCGGTTTCGAGACACACCTCAATCTTGTCGGCTGCGATAGACTCGACACGTCCCAGCGTGCCGTTAACCCACCTTTTCTCCCGGTCATTCTTGATAAAGACGACCTGAGCGCCCTCCTTGAGAGACAGCTCAAGATCAGTCGGGAGCGCATTGAGCGGGAAATCGCCCGTTATCTCACCGGTAAAGGTAAACAACGGTTTCTTAATGCTTTCAAGGCGCGACTCGTTGATGTGGTCAACCATGTCACGTCGGGTGGCAAGAGTCATCGTCATGCGCTCCTCGTCATGCGCATCAATATCGGCGGCGGGAACACACCGGGCGTTGAGAGCCATGATGTCGGCAGGAGTCGTTGTGGCGGTGCGGAGACGGTCGAGCAATGAAATAAACTCGGCCTGATTCTGCCGATACACCTTGCGCAACTCTATCGGCACGATACCGACCTCTGAGAAAACGCGAGCCGAGAAAAAATAAGGATTGGGGTAATATTGCCTGATTATGTCGCGGGTGTCGCCGGTCACAACAGGTTCAAGCTGGAACACATCGCCGACAAGCAGCAACTGCTTGCCTCCGAAAGGCTCGCGCCGGTTTCCTGTAAAATGACAAAGCAGCTTGTCGATAAAATCTATAATATCGGCCCTGACCATCGAAATCTCGTCTATTATAATAAGGTCGAGGGCTTTGAGCAGCTTTATGAAAGCGCCCGAATATTTCATGCGCTCCGATAACTTTGAACGGGTGAAGTCATCGTCATCGGGCAGGATGGGACGCAACGGTATCTTGAAAAACGAGTGGATGGTCTGACCGCCGGCATTGACGGCTGCAATTCCGGTGGGGGCAAGCACTACGCAGTTTTTGCGTGTATTGGCCGTGATGTATCTGAGAAAGGTTGACTTGCCGGTCCCGGCCTTACCTGTCAGGAATACACTCTGACGAGTATAATTCAGCAATTCCCATGCCTTTTTAAACTCGGGATTATCGAGGTCGATTTCCTCGTCAAATTTCTTGTTTTTCTTAGCCGTTTTTTTCACGAGAATCAAAAATAAAGCAGCAGGACTATAAGCCGGGTTATGTCATCGCCGTCACTTCCCTTGACTCAAAACAGGAAGGGGTTGACGCGACGGTCAGTCATTTATCTACGCAGCGTTGTCACCAACGTGCTCCAGCAGCCTACCCCCCGGCAATGGACGAGCAGCCCTTAGATGCCGGTATACTTGGCCTTGCAACCCATAAGACGTGCGGCATCCCGCATTGCTGCGGAACCCGGTGAGCTCTTACCTCGCCTTTTCACCCTTACCCGAGGCGGTCAATGCCCCTCGGGCGGTCGTTTTCTGTCACGCTACTCTGCCGTCACCGACAGCTTTCCGTTAGAAAGTATGGTGCTCTGTGTTGCCCGGACTTTCCTCTCGCCGCTCTATACGTCGGCCAGCGACTGGACCGTCCTGCTGCTTGACCACAAAATTACAAAAATTATTTTGTTCCCACCCCCTTTTACCTCTTTTTTTATTAGGTAAATCTGCTAAACCTACAGTTCAATCTACTGTTTCCACCGGGTCGGGGAGAATGGTGACGCGGGTATCTTTGTTGACAAGAGCCTTTACCTTCACGATTGACTCGTTGTGCATCCTCATGCAACCGTGGGAGCGGCGACCGGGAACCGAGTAAGGCGAATTGGTCCCGTGAATCCCTATGCCCCAGAACCGAGGCGTGTACAACGATATGAAAAACGGGCCGTAACACTTGTCCTGAGTGTCTTTATAAGTCCAGTCAGTCGAATTGTAGACCCCGACGATTTTAAACCGGCCCTCGGGCGGGCGCCAGTCGTCGGCAGCACGTTTCTGTCCTCTTTTCAACGAGGCACACACGGGGTAATGAGCAAGCGTATCGCCAAAAACATTTAATATGTAAAGCCTCATATGCGGCTTGTCGACCACAATATTTTTGGGAATGCTCATGCGCCCCGGAATCGATGAATACTCGCTGTCGATTCTTTTCCAATCATCATCTTCATGATCGGGGAGCAAAGGGACCATTGTTTTTTTATAGGATACAATCGTTTTCTCCAGTTCTGGGGAAAACCGGGTTTCCCTGTCGGCCGCCCAAAGCGGCGCATTAACGAGAAACAACGCAAACAATATGCCGGACACTTTTTTTATCACGGCACAAAGATATATCATTTTGAGCAATCTGTCAACGACTACGCCCCATTTTTACATTCACCCGCAAAAAACCGGCCAAAATATTGATTGAACCACAAAAAATCATTACCTTTGCACGCAATAAATTTATTAGCCAAATCACTTATGTCATTTATTGCAGATCGAGTAAAAATGGACGGACTGACATTTGACGATGTCCTCCTTATTCCGGCTTATTCCGAAGTTCTTCCCCGTGACGTAAATCTCACCACCCGTTTTTCACGCAACATCACCCTCAACGTGCCCCTCGTTTCAGCCGCGATGGACACCGTCACCGAGGCCGCAATGGCTATCGCCATCGCCCGTGAAGGCGGCATAGGCGTTATCCACAAAAACATGACTATCGCCGAGCAGTCCCGTCAGGTTCACGCTGTAAAACGTGCCGAGAACGGCATGATTTATGACCCCGTGACCATCCGCCGCGGCAGCACAGTGGCCGATGCTCTCAAAATGATGGAAGAATACCACATCGGCGGCATACCTGTGGTAGATGACGACCGCAAGCTCGTCGGCATTGTGACAAATCGCGACCTGCGTTTTGAACGCGACCCTCACCGCCCCATCGACGAAGTGATGACATCGGAAGGGCTCGTGACCACCAACCAGTCGACCAACCTTGAAGAAGCTGCACAGATCCTGCAACAGCACAAGATTGAAAAACTCCCCGTTGTTGACAGCGAAGGACACCTTGTGGGCCTTGTAACATATAAAGACATCACCAAGGCTAAAGACAAGCCTTTCGCATGTAAAGACTCTCTCGGCCGTCTCCGCGTCGCCGCCGGAGTGGGTGTGACCGCTGACTCTATGGACCGTGTCGACGCGCTTGTCGAGGCCGGAGTTGACGCCATTGTAATCGATACGGCCCACGGCCATTCCAAAGGCGTCGTAGGTATACTGCGCGCAGTCAAAGCAAAATATCCGCATATTGATGTCGTGGTAGGCAATATCGCCACCGGCGATGCCGCCCGCTACCTTGTCGAGAATGGCGCTGACGGCGTGAAGGTAGGCATCGGCCCCGGCTCAATCTGCACCACCCGCGTGATTGCAGGTGTGGGCGTTCCGCAGCTCAGCGCGGTTTACGACGTAGCTCTCGCCCTCAAGGGCACAGGAGTACCCCTGATTGCCGACGGCGGAATCCGCTATTCGGGAGACATTGTCAAGGCTCTCGCTGCCGGCGCCTACAGCGTAATGCTCGGCGGCATGCTGGCCGGCGTTGAGGAATCGCCCGGCGACACCATCATCTTCAACGGAAGAAAATATAAGTCATATCGCGGAATGGGTTCGCTCGAAGCGATGGAGAAAGGCTCGAAAGACCGTTATTTCCAAGCCGGAGAAACCGACACCAAGAAACTCGTTCCCGAAGGCATCGCTGCCCGTGTTCCTTACAAAGGCTTGCTCTACGAGGTGGTTTACCAGATGCTCGGCGGCCTGCGCGCAGGCATGGGTTACTGTGGCGCGCCCGACATCGAGCAGCTCCACAACGCCAAGTTCACGCGCATCACCAATGCCGGTATCGCCGAAAGCCATCCCCACGACGTGGCTATCACAAGCGAGGCTCCCAACTATAGCTCGTCGGCAAGATAATCCGGCCTTCATGATGGTGATACAATAAATTCACCGTTAACAGCGTTAAATAAAAAGTGTCCCCGATTCAGATTTCAAATTTTCGGGGCACTTTTTTGAATTTATCACCCTAATCAATGAAAAAGAAATTCATCCCGGCACTTCTCGTGGGACTTGCGATTCTCACTGCCACCGCTGCCAAGAAAAATGACCCTGTCCTGATGACTGTCAACGGTAAAGACGTGCATCAGAGCGAGTTTGAATACCTCTATAATAAAAACAACCGTCAGCAGATGCAGCCTCAGGGCATTGACGAATATGTCGACATGTTTGTTACCTACAAACTAAAGGTCGCCGATGCCGAAGCTGCCGGAATAGACACCACCGCGGCATTCCGCAAAGAATTTGAGGGTTATTGCTCGGAGCTTGCCCGCCCCTACATGCGTGACTCGCTCGTCGAGGAGCGACTGGTTCAGGAAGCCTACGCCCGCATGGACCGCATGGTCGATGTCAGCCACATAATGATGCCGATAGGCACGACCCATCAGGAGCGCATCGACAACAAAGCGCGCCTTGACTCAATCAGGACCGCCGTACTCAACGGTGCCGATTTTGCCGAGATGGCCAAGAAATTTTCATCTGACCGCTCTGCCGTGCGCAACGGAGGCCGCATGGGATACATCTATGCCAACATGTACCCCTACCCCTTTGAACTCGCCGCATTTTCAACCCCTGTCGGTCAGGTGTCAGAGGTAATCGACGATGCTCCATACGGTTACCACATTGTCAAGGTCAACGGCGAAAAGCCTAATCCCGGATCGGTGCACGCACGTCACATCCTCAAGCTCACCCGCGACATGACGCCCGAACAGGCTCAGGCAAAGAAAGCCGAGATTGACTCGATTTACAACATCCTCGCATCGGGCAACGCCGACTTTGAATCTATCGCCCGCGCCGAGAGTGATGACCCCGGATCGGCGCGTAACGGCGGCGACCTCGGCTTTTTCGGTATGGGACGCATGGTTCCCGAATTTGAGGAAGTCGCTTTCTCTCTCAACGACGGCGAGATTTCCAAGCCATTCGCCTCACCATTCGGTTATCACATTGTGCAGGTCATCGAGCATAAGGGCATTGGATCCCTTGAGGAGGAACGCCCGCAGATATTGAAAGCTATCGGCCGCGATGTCCGTGCCAACTATCCCGAGACCGAGCGTCTCAATCAGTTGAAAAAAGACTATCACGCCGTCATCCTTCCCCAAGGACTCGACAAAGTCAAGACTCTCCTGTCATCGGCAGCCGACACAGAATCAGGGTTTGCACTCCTTGATACCGACAAGACGGTTGTCGCAACAATCGGAGACCGCAAGTTTACCGCAGCCGACGTGATGGCCTCGATGAAACCCAACGTGCGCCAAAGCGCCGGTGACGGTTATACGACATTCTACGACGCTGTGGGACAGATTCTCAACGACAGAACCCTTGACTATGCCCGTGAACGGCTCATAGTCGACCAACCCGACTACCGTAACCTTGTCAACGAATATCGCGACGGGATTCTTCTCTTTGAAATCAGCAACCGTAACGTGTGGGACCGCTCTACCCGCGACACAGAGGGCCTTGAAGAATTTTTCCGTGTTAATCGCGACAACTACAAGTGGGACGCACCGAAATATAAAGGATACATCGTGTTTGCGACCAATGACTCCGTTGCAGGAGCCGCCCGCCGGTACCTTGCCTCCCATGAAATCGAGAAAGACTCTCTTGTCAAGACGCTGCGCAAAGAATTTGGCCGCACGGTAAAAATCGAGCGCGTAATCGCGGCAAAGGGCGACAACGCTATCGTTGACAACGTGGCCTTTAACGGCGAACAAGCCGCCGCTCCCGGCAACTGGAAAGCATGGTTTGGCTACAAGGGCCGCATTATCGATGCTCCCGAGGAAGCCGCCGACGTGCGAGGCGCGGTCAGTGCCGACTTTCAACAAGAACTTGAACGCCGCTGGATCGAAAGCCTGCACAAAAAGTATCCTGTTAAAATCAACAAGAAAGCCATCAAGAAATTAAAGAAATAATAGAACCATCAGTGAAAGCCAAATCAATCACAACACTCGCCGCTCTCGTTATCCTTGGGGCGGCCTACGTCACGGCAGCCACAGACAATGTCGCTGAAGAAGTGGCATGGGTGGTCGGAGACCAACCCATCTGGAAATCGGAAATAGAGGAGGCATATCAGCAGATGCTCTATGAACGTGTCCCTGTCAATGGCGACCCTTACTGTATCATACCCGAGCAACTCGCGATTGAAAAACTGTACCTTCATCAGGCCGACATAGATACCGTAGAGGTGTCAGACAACATGGTGATGTCTCAGGTTGACGCCATGCTGAATTACTATATCGCCAATCTCGGTTCAAAGGAGAAAGTCGAACAGGTGTTCCACAAATCGCTCCCCGCACTGCGTGAACAGCAGATAGAGGTCGTGAAAAACCGAATGCGCATATCACAGGTGCAGCAGAACCTGACAAGCAAAATAAAAATCACTCCCGCTGACGTGAGACGTTATTTCGACCAGCTGCCGAAAGACAGCATCCCCTACGTCCCCACTCAGGTCGAAGTGCAGATTCTGACTCTGCGTCCCTCGATTCCGCGTCAGGAAATCGAAGACGTAAAGGCTCGGCTCCGTGATTACAGCGACCGCATTACGCGCGGCGAAAGCGATTTTTCGACACTGGCAATTCTCTACAGCCAAGACCCTGAAAGCGCAAGCCGCGGCGGAGAAATGGACTTTGCAGGCCGCGCCCAGTTCGTCCCCGAATTTTCAGCCGTCGCCTTAACCTCAATGACCCGAAAAAGGTTTCCAAGATTGTCGAGACTGAATATGGGTTCCACATCATCCAGCTCATCGAAAAACGTGGCGAGCGCATCAAAGTGCGCCACATTCTGTTGAAACCGCGAGTGTCAGACAAAGACCTCACCGACGCTGTCAACCGTCTTGACTCGATAAAGGCCGACATGACAGATAAAAAATTCACATTTGAGGAAGCGGTCGCCGCCCTGTCGCAAGACAAAGACACCCGCAACAACCGAGGCGTGATGGTCAACGACGAGACCGGCACTGTAAGGTTTGAGATGTCACAGCTTCCCCAAGAGGTCGCCAAGGTGGTCAACTCGATGGAACCGGGTGAGATTTCCGGCGCGTTTGTCATGACCGACCCGAAACTCCACCGTGAAGTGGTCGCAATCGTCAAACTCACCAACCGAATCCCGGCTCACCGCGCCAATCTGTCAGAAGATTATCAGTTGATCAAAAACATGTATGAGAACTCGCGGCAGAATGCAATTCTTGCATCGTGGCTCGATAAAAAGATTCAAGACACTTATATCCGCATCGAGGACGGATGGCGCAACTGCGAATTCCGCCACAAGGGATGGATTAAAGAAAATGCACCTCTAACGAAGTAACTAACCTGATGTGATTTCAATGCACTCAAAAGGTTCACCGATACCCGCCGTGGCCGACAGTCTGAATCTGTCGGCCTTCGGTTCTTTTTCCCGATGGCTGAAAAGGCACCGCCCGGCACTGTGTGCCATCGCGATTGCCGCCCTCGTCTCTCTCCCCGCACTGCTTGCCCAGTCGCCGCAAGACACTCAGCCGCACGCG
>CAMWRO010000009.1 GCA_947176615.1 uncultured Porphyromonadaceae bacterium | reverse complement strand
CTACAAATGCAATCCATTTTTCTTTGTTGTTCTGGAAACGCACGACGTCGGCCTCCAGCTCGATGGGGCGTTTGGCGACATGCGATTCTGTTTCGGCTGACTTGGTCTCGGTCTCGGCTTTCTTTTTCTTGTCGTTCTCGACAGCCAGAAGCACGCCCGAGCGGCATCCGTCGCGGTAGATAGTGCAGCCTTTGCACCCTGACCGCCATGCCTCGACATAGAGTCGGTTGACAAGCTCGACCGAGGTGTCGGCGGGGAGGTTGACGGTTACGGAGATAGAGTGGTCGACCCATTTCTGCACACGGCCCTGCATGCGCACCTTTTCAAGCCAGTCGATGTCGTTGGCGGTCGCGCCGTGATAGGGCGAGCGGGCAACCAGCGCGTCGAGTTCTTCTTGGGTATAGTTGTCGCGCACCTCGATTCCGTTTATCTTCATCCAAGTCAGGAACTTGGGGTGGTAGACGATGTATTCTTCAAATGCGTCTCCCGAGTCGTCGATGTAGTCCACGCGCGATTCGACATCGTTGGCGTTGACCTTGCGGCGGCGCTTGTAGACAGGCATGAACACCGGTTCGATGCCGCTCGAAGTCTGTGTCATCAGCGACGTGGTGCCTGTCGGGGCGATGGTCAGGCAGGCGATGTTGCGACGGCCGTTCTTGGCCATTTTGTCATAAAGCTCGGGGCTTGCCTCCCTGATGCGGGCGATGAAGGGGTTGTTTTTCTCGCGTTCAGCATCAAACACTTCAAACGCGCCGCGTTCTCCGGCCATTTCGACCGACGAACCGTAGGCGGCGAGAGCGAGAGCCTTGTGGACTTCAACCGAGAAGTCGGTGGCCTCGGTGGTGCCGTAGCGCAGTCCGAGCGCGGCCATCATGTCGCCTTCGGCAGTCGTGCCCACGCCGGTGCGGCGCCCCTTGAGGGTCTTGTTGCGGATTTTCTTCCACAGGTTCAGCTCGGTCTCTTTTACTTCAGAAGTTTCAGGGTCAGAGGCTATTTTGTCGATAATCTTTTCAATCTTCTCCATTTCGAGGTCGATGATGTCGTCCATCATGCGCTGGGCGCGGGCCACATGCTTGGCAAACAGGTCGAAGTCAAAGTAAGCCTCGGGCGTGAAGGGATTCTTTACATAAGAATAGAGGTTGATGGCAAGCAACCGGCAGCTGTCATAGGGGCAGAGGGGTATCTCGCCGCAGGGGTTGGTCGAGATGGTGCGGAAACCGAGGTCGGCATAGCAGTCGGGAACCGATTCGCGGGTGATTGTGTCCCAGAACAAGACTCCCGGCTCGGCCGATTTCCATGCGTTGTAGACAATCTTTTCCCACAGGGCCTTGGCATCGGTGTCGCGGGTTATAGACGGGTTGGGGGAGTCGACCGGGAACTGGCGCACATAGTTGGTGCCGTTGATGGCCGCGTTCATGAAGTCGTCGTCAATGCGCACCGATACGTTTGCGCCGGTAATCTTTCCCTGTTCCAGCTTGGCGTCGATGAAAGCCTCTGAATCGGGGTGTTTTATGGAGACTGTCAGCATCAGTGCTCCGCGGCGTCCGTCCTGAGCCACCTCGCGTGTAGAATTGGAGTAGCGTTCCATGAACGGCACGAGACCGGTCGAGGTCAGGGCCGAGTTCTTGACAGGCGTGCCCTTGGGGCGGATGTGGCTGAGGTCGTGTCCCACACCGCCGCGACGTTTCATCAGCTGCACCTGTTCCTCGTCGATTTTGATGATGCCGCCGTAAGAGTCAGGTTGGCCGTCGATACCTATGACAAAGCAGTTGCTGAGCGATCCCACCTGAAAGTTGTTGCCGATACCGGCCATAGGGCTGCCCTGCGGCACGATGTAGCGGAAATGGTCAAGGAGGTCAAACACCTCTTGCTCGCTCATCGGGTTGGGATACTTGTTTTCGATTCTTACAATCTCGCGGGCGATGCGGCGGTGCATGTCGGCCGGAGACTGCTCGTAAATGTTGCCGAATGAATCCTTGAGGGCATATTTGCTCACCCATACTCGGGCCGCAAGCTCGTCGCCTTCAAAGTAATTCAATGAAGCGTCATAGGCTTCATCATAGGTAAATGTTGACTGACTCATGGTTGGTTTGGTATGAATTCTGACGGTTGATAAACATGACAAAATGCCGAATGGCCATGTAGGCCATCCCGACATTTTGAAAAATCCCGGAGAAAGTAGGGTGAAAAGATTAGTCCCCGGGTTATCACTCTGCAAAGTTGAGAATAAAATTTATTATGGCCAAAATAATGAACCTTAAAAACGCGGTAATGTTGATAAGTTTTCCGGTGTTGATAATGTTGTGTCTGATTATCAGTGTGTTGTTGAGATTATAATCAACACAAGTTTCCCAAAAGTTTAATTTTGATGTTTCGGCCGGTTGATTTTTTGTCAGGTTATACCGGTCAGGGCGTTATAGCGACAAGTGCAGTATGGGGTAGGGTCTTCCCGCCTCGTCGGTCTCGTCGCGGCCAATCATTCTGAATCCTTTTGTCTGATAAAATTTCAGAGCTTCGGGATTGTGCTCGTTGACATCGACCTTTGCGGCCCCGAGCTGTATTGCAAAGTCGACAAGCAGAGAGCCGCAGCCTTTTCTCAGGCAGACGCTGTCGATAAACAGCATTTCGATCTTGTCGCCCGACAGTCCGATGAATCCCGCAATCTTCCCGTTGTCGTCGATGGCATACAGGTCCACGGCGGGGAAATAGGCCGGTATAAGCATCTCCTTGATTTCATTTATCGCGGTCTCGTCAAGGAAATCATGGGTTGCTCTTACTGACCGCTCCCATATCTCAGCGAGCCGTCGGTAGTCGGTATCGTTACATTTAACTATTTTTCGCATGCTGCAAAGTTCGCAATAATCATCAAAAGTACAAAATTCTTTATCTTTGCGGAATAATTGATGATTTTTATGGTTTATTTTGAGACTGAGAGACTGGTGTTGCGTTCTTGGACGCGGGAGGATTTGCCATTGTTTGTGGCGATGAATAAGGATGAGGAGGTTATGCGGTATTTCCCTTCAACGCTGAGCGATGAGGAAACGACGGCGTTTTATGAAAGGATTCAGGATGAATTCCGACGAAACGGGTGGGGGTTATATGCCGTTGAGATAAAGTCGACAGGTGAATTTATCGGTTATGTCGGACTGCATGAGATAGGGTTTGACGCGGAATTTGCCCCCGGGGTAGAAATCGGGTGGCGGCTTGCCTCCCGGTTTCATAAGCAGGGTTATGCGGCCGAGGCGGCCGAGGCGGTTGTGTGTGGCGCAAGAAGGCTGGGGTTGCGGAAACTCTATTCATTTACGGCCAAAGTGAATCGGCCGTCGGAGCGCGTGATGCAAAAAATCGGTATGACCAAGGCCGGGGAATTCGAGCATCCAAAACTCGCTCCCGAGTCTCCCCTGCTGACTCATGTGCTGTATCAGATAGATGTGTAAAAGAACATGGCCCGATATGCCTTGAGGGTCGTACAAATGTACAATGTCGCTAGCTTAACGTCGCTGTCTATCGTCAGCGGCATAGCCGCGTGTCAATGTTAGCCATAGGCAAATGCCCCGTCAGGCGGCATGTAGCCTATGGTTGATAGATTATACATGATTTTACGGCGGCATAGCTGCCGGTCATTCCCCGTCAAGACCGGCTACGATGCAGCCGATTCCGGACAGAAAACATAGAAAACCCAAGCGGCGCGCACCTAAAGGCGCGCTTGCATGGGCCTAACGTTAAGGCGCGGCTACACCGCGCAATCGGCGGCGATGCCGCTTGTGACCCGCAGAGGGCGTGGTGACAGATTTATCCATGTATGAAATAGTTGCGTTAAGTTAGTGATATTGTACAAGTGTACGACCCTCTTAATATTTTTTTTGTGAAGGAAATGTAAAGAATACTTGTCTAATTGTGAAACTTTATATACTTTTGTGCCGTTAACCTAATACAACCAATAAAATTAACGATTATGAAAAATTTTTTATTTCCGAAAGAGTTGAGGTTGCTCGGGTGGATATTGTTTGTCCCGGCAATCATTATCAGTGCCTTGCATTATTTTGGCAACTATTGGTCGCTTGACGGGGTGGTTGAGATTATCGTGAACGATGTAATGATAATCTGTATCGCGCTCGGGGCCTTGTTTATCGTGTGTTCCAAAGAATCGCATGAGGATGAGATGACAAGTTCGCTCAGGCTTTCAGCGCTTTTGAAATCTCTGTATGTTTATATCGGGTTGTTGATTGTGTGCACCTTGATTATAAACGGCCTGTCGTTTTTCTACTTTATGATGATAAACCTCGTTCTGTTCCCGGTTATTTACGTCGTCATTTTCCGTCTTGAAATGCATCGGTATAATAAATTGTGTGCAGATGAAGAACAGGATTAAAGTAGAGCGTGCCGAGAGGGATGTCACCCAGCAGCAACTGGCCGAGGCCGTGGGTGTCAGCCGGCAGACAATTGTCGCCATAGAGAAAGGAAAGTTTCTTCCGTCAACCCCTCTTGCCATTAAAATAGCGCGGTATTTTTCCAAGTCGGTCGAGGATATTTTCGTGCTTGAAGACGGTGATTAGGATGTTTAGCGGGATTGTTCTTCGTCAGCTGTTCTGTTGTTTTTCTTTGACTGGCTTTTGCTGAAATCGTTCCACTGTCGCCGCCACTTTCTCTCGGCGTTGACGCTGTCGATTCCAAACATCTGCTTGACGCGGTTCAGCACACGTTGCCCGATGTTCATTTTCTTGATTTTGCGCCCGGCAAGACGCTTGTCGGGTGTGAAATCCAGTCGGACGAGATTGTGGTCAACAGCATTGACACGGTCGACAAGCATTTGAATCGACGGCTGGAGCGCGGGAGCTTCGGCAGGCTCGAAAATTTCGATTTCGTTGCTCTCCGTGTCACGGCAGTCCCATTTTTTAGCCTCCTTGACAGTTATATATTCCTTGTCAATGATATACACTTCGGCATAGGAGCTGACGAAAAACGGCTCGTTGTGACGGTTGAACCGGAACAGGCCGTGGCCGCGGCCGTTTGACTCGATATTGAACGAGTAGCCGGTCAGGTCGATGGGGGAAAGGATGTCGCCGACGATATTGTCATAGTTGAACCTCACCTTGAATTGCTCGAAATCGACATCGTCGCGAAAGAACAGCGACAGGTTCGGGACCCATTTGCGGCTTGCGGTGTCGGCCATGACGTTTACATCGAGAGTGACCCGGTCGCCGTTTTTGACCCATGTCTCCGTTGGGCTGTACTTCCCCTTTATGGTGTCGGTCCCGTTTTCGATGCCGTAAAGAGCCTCGGGAAGTTTTGACGCAGGCACAATCCCCACCCAGTCGGCCCAAGAAAAATGATGGCTGCACCGGTCGCTCACGCTGTCGAGACCCGTGGCATTGGTGAAACGGTAATAGGATTTCGAGGTTATCACCCTCGGACTTGTCCACCCTTTAAACCTCACTTTTTTCTCGGAAGGGAGCATGTAGTCGACCATTTTTTCGCGAAACAGGAAGACGGTGTCGGTATAGGTCGACAGAGTGGAGTATTCTCTGACATAGGCCAGAATGTGGAGCAGCTTGTGCTGTCGTGACTCGATGACAACTTCGGGCAGCTCGGTTATGAGCTCCTGTAAAAAGATGGTGTCGCTGCAGGCCGCATCCGATAGGACATGTTCCTTGAAACCCATGTAGCGGATAGTGACCGGATAGTCGGTAGCGGGGATATGTGGCAGTCTCCCGTCTGACCGGCAGCTGCCTGTGAATTTTCCGTGCCGGTCAAAAACCGACGCATTGGGCAACGGCCTGCGGGACATCGAGTCGGCCACGACCGCCTCTCCCTTAGCAGTCACGCTAAAGAGAACCAGCACTAAAAATATCAGTGATAACCGCACCATGTAACATGTTGTTTTAGTCGCAAAGATAATGTTTTTAGTTGCGCGTTGGCGATGTGTTTTGTTTTTTTAAGATTTGGCGATATTTGTATCCGGCTAAGAGGTCGTTTCATGACAAATGTCAAAGCCAAGGTGTGTGGATTCTGCGATTTTGGTAGGTTTATTGAGAAAGATGATAATTGCGGTATGGAGTATAATGAGTAATTTTGCATCGGAAAAAGAATGTTGCTATGAAAGAGATTGTCAATAAAGAATTTGGCGGCGAGCGTCCGCTTTTCGCCTCGCGTGACCTGCGGCTTGTCGGTGTGACGGTTCATGCCGGGGAGTCGGCGTTGAAAGAGTGCGGCAATATTGAGGCTGTCGACTGCCGTTTTGAAGGAAAATACCCGTTCTGGCATGTCGACGGATTTAAAATCGCCAACTGTCTGTTTACCGAAGGTGCCCGCGCCGCACTGTGGTATTCCCGCGACTTGGAGATGACCGACACGCTTGTCGAGGCTCCCAAGATGTTCCGCGAGATGACCGGTGTCGCGCTTACCCGTGTGCGCATCCCCGACGCGCAGGAGACACTGTGGCACTGCCGTGACATCAGGTTGCGCGATGTCGAGGTCGACCATGCCGACTATCTGTTTATGCATAGCGAGAATATCGACATCGACGGTTATCGCCAGTCGGGTAATTATTCGTTCCAGTATTGCAAAAATGTCGTAATCCGCAATGCTGTCATCAATTCAAAGGATGCTTTCTGGAACACGGAGGATGTGACCGTCTATGACTCGGAAATCAACGGCGAGTATCTCGGGTGGCATTCGCACCGGCTGCGCCTTGTCAACTGCCGCATATCGGGGACACAGCCTCTCTGTTACTGCCATGACCTCGTGATGGAAAACTGCACCATCGCGCCCGACGGCGATCTGGCGTTTGAGGAATCATCGCTTGACGCAGTGGTCGATTCGGTTATCACGAGTGTCAAGAACCCTACAACGGGACGAATCGTGGCCCGCGGGTATGGCGAGATTATCCTTGACGGGAATATAAAGGCTCCCGCTGACTGCAAAATCCTGACCGCCGATGAAATTTGATTTCGACACACCGGTCAACCGCCGAGGCTCAGGCTCTTACAAGTGGGACAGTCCCGACGGGGCATCGCGAGGGGACTTTCTCCCGATGTGGGTGGCCGACATGGATTTCCGCACCGCGCCGTGTGTCATTGACGCGCTTGAACGGCGGGTGAGTCACGGCGTTTTCGGATATACCGCCGTGGGCAACGACTATTATGACGCACTGACATCATGGTTCAGCCGTCGTCACGGGTGGAGTATCGACCCTCAGGGTGTTATCTATACCTCAGGCGTAGTTCCGGCGATTTCGGCAATAATAAAGGCACTCGTGCCGCGTGGCGGGGGAGTGATTGTCATGACCCCGGTCTACAACTGTTTTTTCTCGTCGATACGCAACAACGGCTGCCGCATAGTCGATTCTCCGCTGGTCAATACCGTCAGGGGATATGAAATCGATTTCGACGACCTTGAACGCTGCGCCGCCGGCGAAGGGGCCGCGATGATACTGCTGTGCAACCCTCACAATCCCGGCGGCCGGGTGTGGACCCGCGAGGAACTGGAGAAAATAGACGATGTTGCCACCCGTCACGGCCTCGTTGTCGTGTCAGACGAGATTCACTGCGAACTGACTTTCCCGGGACAGAAATATATTCCCTATTCAACCCTCGGCGAGGGTGCCCGCAGCCACTCGGTCAGTTGCGTTTCGCCGAGCAAAGCGTTCAATACTGCCGGATTGCAGATTGCCAATATCGTGACCCATGACCCGGTTGTCGCTGCCCGCATCGACCGCGCCATCAATGATAATGAAGTGTGTGATGTCAATCCATTCGGCGTGGCGGGACTTATCGCTGCCTATAATGAGGGGGAACCGTGGCTTGAGGCGCTGAAAAGCTATTTGTATGAAAATTATGCGTATCTTTGCGGATTCTTTGCCGAAAACATTCCCGCGTTCCGCGTGATGCCGATGCAGGCGACCTATCTTGCGTGGATTGACTGCTCGGGCAGCGGAATGACCGGCGACGAGGTCGCCCGGAGGCTTCTTGACGAGACCGGGCTGATGGTAAGCGCGGGCACGACCTACGGGGAGGCGGGAAAGAATTTTGTCAGACTGAATTTTGCTTGTCAGCGCACGGTCCTCGCCGACGCGCTCGAAAGATTCAGGAGGGTGTTTGATAACAAATGTTAAATCCAAAACGGGTGTGACAAAGGCATTTATATAAAACAACCTCTAAATTTTGAGATTAATGTCAAAATAGCCTCTAATACAATTGGCTGAAAAGAATAAAGAAGGTAAACAGTATCAACTGCTGGAGCTGATACGCTCGGGCGCACCGCTGTCGTGGCGACAGCGGCTCGACCTTATCGTGCGTCTCAGTGTCCCTGCCATGCTCGCTCAGATTTCACTTACCATCATGCTCTATATCGACGCGTCGATGGTGGGGTCGCTCGGAGCCGAGGCATCGGCGGCGATAGGTCTTGTGTCGACCACGACGTGGCTGTTTGGCGGACTGCTTGTCGCCGGAGCAACGGCATTTTCGGTGCAGGTGGCCCACCGTCTCGGGGCGGGTGACAAAGCGGCGGCGCGCTCGATAATGCGTCAGGCATTTATCGTCGTGTCGCTCTACGGACTCCTCCTCGGGGCAATCGGTTGCGGTATCAGCGGTTCCCTGCCCCGGTGGCTCGGCGGAAATGCCGACATAGTTGACGGAGCCGCGGGATATTTCCTGATTTATGCCGCATCATTGCCGCTGATGCAGCTCAGCGTGTTGTCGGGGAGCTTGCTCCGCGTGACCGGCAACATGCAGGTCCCGAGCGCGCTGAATATACTGATGTGTGTTCTCGACGTTATATTCAACATCTTGCTCATCTTCCCTTCGCGTGATGTGGATTTTGGAGTCATGACCGTGTGGTTGCCCGGTGCCGACATGGGAGTCAGGGGCGCGGCGCTCGGCACCGCTCTTGCCGAGACTGTGACGGCGGTGCTGATGACGCTTTACCTGTGGATGCGTTCCCCCGAGCTGGGATTGCGCAATCCCGGGAGCTGGCGTGTAACGCGCACCAATCTCCGGGCCGCGTTCAAGCTCGGCGGCCCGCTCGGGATGGAGCGTGTCATCATGTGCGGGGCGCAGATAATGTCGACTGTCATCGTCGCGCCGCTGGGGACGGTGGCGATTGCCGCCAATGCCTTTGCCATAACGGCCGAGAGTCTCTGTTACATGCCGGGATTCGGTATAGGGGAGGCCGCGACCACGATTATAGGGCAGTGTGTCGGAGCCGGGCGCAAGAGGCTGACGCGGGAACTCGGCTATCTTTCGGTCGGCCTCGGTATGGCCGTCATGGCGGTGATGGGTGTGGTGATGTATGTTTTCGCGCCTGAGATGATAGGACTTATGTCACCCGATTCCGGCATAAGGTCGATGGGGACCGACATCCTGCGTATCGAGTCGTTTGCCGAGCCGATGTTTGCGGCCGCCATTGTGTCCTACGGTGTTTTTGTCGGCGCTGGTGACACCCTTCTCCCGTCGTGTATGAATTTCGGGAGTATATGGCTGGTGCGTCTGACCCTTGCGGCGTTGCTTGCCCCGACGATGGGACTGCACGGGGTGTGGGTGGCCATGTGTGTGGAGCTTTGTTTCAGGGGAGTGATTTTCTTGGTAAGGCTCAGGTGGGGAAACTGGCTTCATCTCAAGACGGAATCGAAGTTGTAACACGGTTGTCGCTGATTTGTCACTCTGCTGTAACTTGTGTGGCAAATCGGTTAAGTAATCTGTCAGGGTGAGTAAAAATATATAAATTTGTATTCCGAAAAAATCGGCACTCTCTTCCATCACCCTCTAAGAATTCATCATGAAACGTATATATTTCATACTACTTGCTGTTGTATTTGTGTTGCTTTCGGCGATGGGCGGGACATATTACCTCAACAGTACCGCACAGGATAAAATCGCATTTTCCGACTCCACGATGACTTCGGCCACATATTTTTTCAGCAACGGAGTCGTAGAGGTTGCACCTGATGTTAATTTCCACATAGACACCGGGAGTCCCACATCGCTGATTTCACCCGAGGATATTGTCAGGTTGCGGAATCTGGGTCTTTCGGTGGATTCGATAAATTTTCCTGTTATCGGAGCAGATACCCGTGACAATATAATTTTTTCGACCAAGATGTATCTTGTCTCCTTCCCTGTTTCCCGGGTGCATTATCGTTGTGACTCGCTTGCTGAATCGGTGTGGGTCGAGCCTGACACGGCCATACACGCGACAATAGACAACATCGCCTTTATGCCGGGCCGCAGCGGTGAGATAAGTGTCATCGGGACCGATGTGCTCAGCCGTTTTGTCACCGAACAGATTCCTATGGTGTCATCAATTACATTTCGGTTTGATGTTCCTGACGGATATGAGCGATTCTGCACGATGGAGCCGCAACTGTCATCAATGGATATTTTCGGAGCCGGACCGCGCTATTATATCGAGGCGACAGTCAGCGGAGTGCTGAGACATTTTTTTGTCAATACCGGGATTGACGGGGTGAAAATGAAAATGCCGCGCGAACTTTATTCCAAGAGTGTGACCGCCCCCGTTTCAGAAGATCTTGTAAAGGTAAACGGAGGCCTTTTCAAGGCCCGGACCGGCATTGTGCTGATGCAGATGGGAAACCGCATCGGTTCAGAGCGAGTGCATTTCAGCAACACGCTTGACAATGGCGAGCCGTATTATATCAATCTTTTCAACTTTCTGTCAGGCGAGTCGGTATTGGACTTTCGGTCGGGTAGGGTGTATCTGCGTCCCCATTCCTATACGAGCCGCCAGCTTGGTAAGTAGATGTTCAAATTGAAGATGTTCAAATTATCTACTTAAGAAATAAAAGAGCAAAGGGGAGCATATTCGGGAAAAATGTGTAACTTTGCCATGCAGAATGGTGCGCGGCGTGTAAAAGCCGTGTTAAAAGGAAATCGGGTGAAAATCCCGAGCAGAGCCGCTGCCGTGAGTTCCCGATAAAACCGTTTCATCAACGCCACTGCCGGTAATCGCCCGGCGGGAAGGCGAAACGGGACAGGGTCGAGCCGGAAAGCCTGCCATTGCTGTTAACTGATGTTGAAACCCTCGGGACTTAGGGTTGTCAGCACACTGCCTGCGGTCGGTTTTTCATGCCGTGTGCCGGTTATGTGTACCGGAGCGACTTTGTAGGTGCTGCTGTCTTCACTTTCCCGCGGATAAAAGAATAAATGAACCCCGGCCAAGTGAAGATTTTTTATATACTCTCATTCTGTCTGATTGCAAGTCTCGCAACGTCCCGCCTCCATTCACAGGAAGTCGGGACAGGGGATTCCATAAGCCTTGACGCGGTAAAGGTCGTGGCCCGTCGGCCCTACAGCGAGGTGATACCGTCGCAGACTCTTGACGGCCGCAGGCTCGAAGGGCTCAACAGCCAGTCGGTGGCTGATGCCATGCGCTATTTTTCGGGAGTGCAAATCAAGGATTACGGCGGGGTAGGGGGTGTCAAAACCATCGACATGCGCTCGATGGGGACCAACCACATGGGGATTTTCTATGACGGCATCCAGCTCGGAAACGCCCAGAACGGCCAGATTGACCTCGGAAAGTTCTCGCTCGACAATATTGAGGCCATTACCATGTATAACGGGCAGAAAAGCGATATCTTTCAGAGCGCCAAGGACTACGGTAGTGCCGGGACGGTCTACCTCCAGTCGCGCAGGCCGCAGTTTGACGACGACAAGCGGGTTAATTTCAATGTCACGATGCGAGCCGGCTCATTCGGCCTCGCCAACCCCTCGGCCCGTCTCGATTATAAAATCAGCGAGAATGTCAGCGCGACGCTCAGTGCCGAGTACACCTATGCGACAGGGCGTTACCGTTTCCGTTACCGCAAGATGTTCAGTGACGGGACGCCGGCATGGGACACGACCGCGACCCGCCGCAACGGCGACATCCGCGCGCTGCGTGTCGAGGGCGGTCTCTACGGGTCGATTTATCGCGGCTACTGGCAGGCGCGCGTCTATTACTATGACTCGGAACGCGGAATCCCCGGCGCGATAGTCAACAACGTGTGGAAAAATTCCCAGCGGCAATGGGACCGCAATTTCTTTGCCCAAGGGCGTTACCGCCGATCGTTCTCGTCGAGATATGCCCTGCAGGTCAATGCCAAGTATGCCCGCGACTACATGCGCTATCTCAACCCCGACACTACACTGATGTATCTTGACAACAAGTTTTGGCAGGATGAGGTATATGTGTCGGCCGCCAACAAGTTTACCATTCTTCCCGGGTGGCATGCCAATCTCGCCGTCGATTACCAGTGGAACACGCTTGATGCCGAGCTTGCCAACTTTTCGCGCCCCGTGCGTCACACCGTTCTGTCGGCGCTTGCGACATCGTTTCACCGCGGCGGTTTCAAGGTCAATGCCAGTGTGCTCGGGACATTTGTCACCGACCGTGTGAAAAGTCCCGAGGCTCAGGGGGGCGTGACGCGGGTGTATCACCGAGACAAGCTGACACCCGCCGTCTTCATGTCGTGGCAGCCGTGGAAACAGCATGAACTGACCTTCCGCGCCTACTACAAGCGAATATTCCGGATGCCGACGTTCAACGACCTTTATTATACCGACATCGGCAACGCCTCGCTGCGGCCCGAGATGGCGACGCAATGGAATCTCGGCGGTTCGTTTCACCGCGACTTCGATGCCACGGTGTTCAGTTCGGTCGACCTCAGTGCCGATGCCTATTACAATATCGTGGATGATAAAATCATAGCGGTACCGAAGGGTAACGGTCAGTACCGGTGGATGATGATGAACATCGGGCGGGTCAAGATACGCGGTATCGACGTGACAGCCAACCTCGCGATGGAACCGGTCGCGGGACTGATGCTCAACGGGCATCTGACCTATACTTTCCAGCGGGCTCAGGACTACTCGGACCCCACTGACTGTCTTGACGAGGCCGGGACCTATAAAGGGCAGATTGCCTATATCCCCCGTCACAGCGGATCGGCCACACTCAATGCGACTTGGCGACGCGCCGAGCTGAATTACAGCTTTATATATGTCGGCGAGCGTTATCACAACTCGTCCAATATCCCAGCCAACTATGAGCAGCCGTGGTACACAAGCGACATTTCGGCCTCATGGCGTTTCACGCTCCGGCGCAAGATGTCGCTGCGCGTCACCGCCGAGGTCAACAATCTGCTGAACCAGCAGTATGAGGTGATACAGAATTACCCGATGCCGGGCCGTAATTATAAAATCATACTGAAATTTGATATATGACAGCTCTCCGTTACACATTATTATATATAGCGGTTTTCGCTGCGGCATTGTTTACCTCGTGCCGCAACGATGACATTATCTTTATTCCCGAGGAGGTTCCCGTGTGGCGGCCCGAGCTTAACTCGGTGTCGGGGTTTTATCTTCTCAACGAGGGTAATATGGGGTCCAACAAGTCGACGCTCGACTATTATGACTGTTCGACGGGTATATATACCCGCAATATATATGGCAACGCCAATCCCGACGTGCCTAAGGAGATGGGCGACGTGGGCAACGATATCGCTATCTACGGTTCGCGCATGTATGCCGTAATCAATTGTTCCAACAAGGTCGAGGTGATGGATGCGGCAACCGCCCGGCGCATGGGGCAGATTGACATACCCAATTGCCGCTTTATCCGTTTCTGGGAAGGGTATGCCTATGTCACGAGCTATGCCGGGCCGGTGGTCATAGACCCGGAATATCGTCAGAAAGGGTTTGTGGCAAAGGTGGATACCGCCACCATGCAGGTCGTGGACCGCTGCATAGTGGGATTCCAGCCCGACGGACTGGATATTGCCGACGGCAAAATCTATGTGGCCAACTCGGGCGGATACATGGTGCCGAATTATGAGAACACCGTCACGGTGATAGACCTGTCGACGTTCAGGGTGCTTGAAACGATTCAGGTCGCAATCAATCTTGAATATTGTATAGCTGACCGGTATGGAAACTTGTGGGTCAGCTCGCGCGGCGATTACTATGACGTTCCTCCGCGACTGTACTGCTATGATACCCGCAAGAGACGCATGGAAAAGGTTCTTGATGTCAACGTGGGAAACTACTGGCTTGACGGCGATTCGCTCTATGTCATCGCGGTCGACAACCGTGAGACCGGCGTCGAGATGCCTTCCAGCTATCAGATTGTCAACATCGCCACCCGCGAGGTCGTGAATGACTGCTTCATCACTGACGGCACTGAGGCGAGGATACACAAGCCCTATGCGGTCGCGGTAAACCCTGTCACGAAAGAAATTTTTGTCACCGATGCGCGCAACTATGTCAATCCCGGCTATCTGTATTGTTTCGGCAGCGACGGGGTGTTGAAATGGAGTGTGCGCACCGGCGATATTCCGGCCCATATCGTTTTTACGGGTCAGTCAATAAATGAGTAATGAATTATGAAACGATCAGTCTGTTCTGTGATTCTTGCCGCATCGCTCGGCATGTCGGCGGTCAATCCTTATATCGACCGTGTGCTTGAATTTTGTCCCGCCCCCGGGCAGTTTGTCAATGAAGTGCCTTGGTGGGAAGAGGGGTGGAATGCCGATGACATCCTTGCCGAGGCGCAGCTGAACATTGCCGGCACGGCGAGTGACCCCATGCCGGGCATGATTTCTCTGGGTTCATTCGGCGGATATGTCGTTTTTGCCTTTGACCACCCGGTGGTTAATGTCGAGGGAGAGTATGACTTCAAGATATTCGGCAACGCTATCCGCTCCGACCGAAAAGGTGACGGCGGGTCAAGCGAGCCGGGAATAGTGATGGTCAGTGTCGATGTCAACGGCAACGGTATTGCCGACGACCCGTGGTATGAGCTTGCCGGGAGCGAGTATAATGCCGCGACCACGTTTCACAATTACCGTATCACCTATTACCGGCCTGAAAAGGACAAGGTGGCGACACCTGACCCTGACAACTCGGCTATTACCGATGACACCTATATACGCTGGACATCCAATGACCCCGAGGCACCGTCGGGGTATGTGCTGAAAAACAGCTTTCACCGTCAGGCTTACTGGCCTGAATGGAGTGACGAGGAGGAAATGACATTTGAAGGAACACGTCTTGCCGACAATGCGTATGACTATAACGGGGAGGTCGTGATGAAATTTCTCCCGTGGGGTTATGTCGACAACCGTCCCAATGCCGAGGACCCGGGTTTCAAGCTCGACTGGGCGGTTGATGATGAGGGAAAAGCTGTCAGTCTGACCCATGCCGACTTCTTTAAGGTCTATACGGCCATAAATGCGGAACACGGGCGCATAGGTGAGATTTCGACCGAGGTTAGTGGTGGACAGGACCTTCATCCCGAGGCCGAGATGAGTTCCGTTGACGAGATTAGGCCCATGAGTGACTCGTTCAGTCTCCTTGCGTGTGGGAACGGGGTGTTGTCGTTGCTTTCCGACGCGCGGTGCAAGGTGTCGGTCTATTCGGCATCGGGAATATGCGTGAAAGTTATTGACCTGATGCCGGGGCGCAACGATATTGACGTCTCGGGCCTTTCCCAAGGCGTTTATATTGTGACTGACGGGGTGAAGTCGGTCAAGGTTGTAATCTGACGGTTAGAAGTCGTATCCCACGGAAATGGTAATCATGTTCTCGTGGAACGACAAGTCGTTTTTGTGCTGGTCAATGAGGCCGAAAGCTCCGCTGACAGAAACCATCCATCGCTCGTCGGGGTAGATTCCGAGTCCGGCTCTCCACCGGCAGTCGGCCCTGCGGTATCCGTGTTTGCCGAAAAGGTCGGTGGGGAAGTCGTCGCCAAGATTCCACTCGTCCTTGACCTTGATTTTGCCGCTTAAAGCATAGCTGAGTTCCGGGCCGGTAAAAACTGACATTTCGAGGCGGTTCAACAGGACGAACCGGTATCCGATAACGACCGGAATCCGCAGGCCGAATTTGTTGACCGACGGATTGGCTGTGACAGGGTTGTCACCTGTACTCAGCATTAAATCGTCATACTCGTATGTGTCGTAAAACAATGATGCTCCCGGCTCGATGTAGAAGTTTTTCCCTAATGGGTGATTGTAGACGGCTCCCGCAGCGATTCCCCACCCGTTTTTGTACATCTTCACTTTTTCGCCGTTTGATGTCTTCCATTTTCCCGGCATAGTGATGTCAGCGGATACGCGCACTCCCCATCCGTTATATTCGACCGGGGTTGATTCCTGTGCCAAGCATGTCATAGACAGGCATGTGGCCGCAGCAGCAATAAAGAACCGTTTCATAATATTTTGGGATTAGTTTCATATATTTAACGCAGCAGGCAGTGGCTATATTGTCGGTCAATGAGTTAAAAGGCCGCACGCGTTATGAAAACGGTGCGGCCTTGACGTTGCTCTATTGAGTAGGTAAAGGTTATTTCTGTGCATAGGAGAGAACCGTGGTACTTTCCACGTCTACTCCGCATTCCTGAGCGCGGGCAAGTATGGCCCGTGCGAGTTTGGGTTTCAGGTTTTCGGGACAATATCTGAAATAGGCTTCGGCCGCGCGCACATGAGCCGCGTCGGGCATAGGATATTCATGCCTTTCAGGCAGTCCGTAAACGCTGTCGGGGAGTTCCTTGCGCTCCTCGCAAGATAATCTGTCGCTCATATAGTAAGATATATATATGTTAAAGGCTGAATCTCATGCCGACCTGAACGAGGCCCTGCGCGCCAAATCCGATTTCGCCGAACATGGTCGCTGAACGTGAAATCCCGACCTGTGCGCCGAGGGGAGTCACCTGTACGGCAAAGTAGCCTTTGTTTTTGGAATCGTCGTCCCATGTCATGTGGGAAATGTCGGCACCGATACCGAAGTGTCCGTAAAGAGTCACGATGCTGTTGCGCCAGTATTCATAACGGGCGTTAAGCATGATGACATGGTAGTATATATTGGCATCGGAATGTTTGTAGCTGCTTGACGAGAAAGTGTAGGAAGGTCCGATCCAGAATTTAGGCGCGACCTTGAAGTTTACACCGGCAGTGACCGCGCCCCATGCGGTATTGACTTTCCCGCCGTCGTGCATGTCACATGCATCCATCTGAGTGTAACCGCCATATCCGACATATAGCTCGGCCGGTTGGGCTTGGGCGGCAACTGCGATACCTACCATAGAAAAGAGAGCAAGCAAAAATTTTTTCATCGTAAATAAATAGTTTAGTGAAACTTGAGAATAGTAAAATGCAGAGTCGGGACGATGCCCGAAGCGAAATTTGCATGAACATTACGATTTCATAACACTTATTGAGAGATTAATGTTTGATTGAGCCGTGATTTTTATTAATTTTGCAAAAACAAAACAATCAGAACAACCATGCTCATCATAGGAATCGCCGGAGGAACCGGCTCGGGTAAGACTACCGTGGTCAACAAGATAATCAATTCGCTCCCCGCCGGGGAGGTCGCTGTCATTCCCCAAGACTCTTATTACAAGGATTCAAGCCACATCCCGCCTGAGGAGCGCAGCAAAATCAATTTTGACGAGCCGGCCTCGATAGAGTGGACCCTTCTCGTGGAGCACCTGAAAATGCTGAAAGAGGGAAAGGCTGTTCCGATGCCTACCTATTCTTATCTGACATGCACCCGTCAGGAGGAAACCATCAGGGTTGAACCCCGCGACGTGGTCATCGTAGAGGGTATCCTCGTGCTGAACGACCCCGTGTTGCGTTCCATGATGGATGTGAAAGTCTTTGTTGACGCCGACGCCGACGACCGCCTTATCCGCGTCATCGCCCGTGACTGTATCGAGCGCGGCCGCACCCCGCAGATGGTGATAGACCGCTATCAGGGAGTCCTGAAGCCGATGCACTCGATGTATATCGAGCCGTCCAAGCGTTTTGCCGACCTTATCGTGCCGCAGGGTGGAAACAATATCGTGGCCATCAACCTGCTGACTGACTACATTGAGTCACGCCTGCAAAAATCGCGTTATACCCATGAGTGAGGAACAGAAAATGGTGCTGCGCACCGAGAATCTTGTCAAGAAATATGGCAAGCGCACGGTCGCCAATCATGTCTCGATAGATGTGACACAGGGTGAGATTGTCGGGTTGCTCGGACCTAACGGGGCCGGGAAAACGACAACGTTCTACATGACCGTGGGGCTGATTACCCCCAACGAGGGGCAGATTTTTCTCAACGACCTGAATATTACGAAATATCCCGTCTACAAGCGTGCGCAGAACGGTATCGGCTATCTCGCGCAGGAGGCGAGTGTGTTCCGCAAGCTCAGTGTCGAGAACAATATCAAGGCTGTCCTTGAAATGACCAATACGACACCCGAGTATCAGAAGGAAAAACTTGAAAGCCTCATTGCCGAGTTCCGCCTTGAGAAGGTGCGCCACAACCTCGGCGACCAGCTTTCGGGCGGCGAAAGACGACGCACCGAGATTGCCCGCTGTCTCGCCATCAATCCGAAATTCATCATGCTCGACGAGCCGTTTGCCGGTGTCGACCCTATTGCGGTCGAGGATATTCAGGAGGTTGTCTATAAACTGAAATCCAAAAACATCGGAATCCTCATCACTGACCACAATGCACAGGAGACGTTGCGCATCACTGACAGGGCCTACCTGCTGTTTGAAGGCAAAATCCTGTTTCAGGGAACATCGGAGGAGCTTGCCGAGAATCCCGTCGTGAGGGAAAAATATCTTGGCCGCAACTTTATTTTCCACCGGAAAAAATTTGATTGAACCATGATTGAGCAGATGCTTGAATATAACCGCCGCTTTGTCGAGGAGAAGCACTATCTTGAATATGAGACTTCTAAATATCCTGACAAGCGCATCGCTATCGTAACCTGTATGGACACGCGCCTGACGGCCCTTCTTCCCGCCGCCCTCGGCATCAAGAACGGCGATGTCAAGATTATCAAGAATGCCGGAGCCACGATTACCAATCCTTTTGATTCGACAATGCGCTCGATTCTTGTGGCTGTCTATGAGCTGGGGGTCAACGAGGTGATGATTGTGGGCCACACCGGCTGCGGCGTGCAGGGGATGGATTCGGCTGAGATGCTGCACCTGATGCGCGAGCGCGGAGTGTCGGAGGAACACATCAACCTGATGCGCCACTGCGGCATCGATCTCGACACATGGCTGCATGGGTTTGACGACACTGAAGCCGCTGTCTCGGAGACAGTCGACCTCGTGCGCAACCATCCGTTGATGGCGCCCGACGTTGTTGTGCGCGGTTACATCATGGATTCTCTTACCGGGGAAGTCAATCCGATTGGCGACTGATAAACTTGTAGACACATTCCGAGACATGCGCGATGGCTGCGGCTGCCTGCTTTTCATTGCCGTGAAAATCTTTTACGAGGACCACAAGCGTGTAGCGCTGCCCGTCGGGCAACGTGATGAAAGCCGCGTCGTTGTGCGCTGCAAGAATCCCCTCGGGTGATACATAGCCCGAGCCTGTCTTGTGTCCTGCCGTGACCCCTTCCTTGTCGGTCAACGGGGCGACAATTCGGTCAGTGCCTGTCGTGCAGCCCAAAAGCGCGTCACAGATAAATTTCTGCTTGGATCGGCTGACAAGGCTGTCGTTGAAAAGGCGGTCAATCAGCATTGCCACGCCGAGCGGGGAAGAATGGTTTTCGTAGGCGAGTGAATGGTCTTTGGACATTTCAGCCTCGGTCACCGACAGGCGGAAGCTGTTGCGGGGAATGATTGTAGCAATGAAACTGTCGGTCAGGCACACGCTCTGCAGCCGGTCAAACATCAGGTTGCTCGCATTGTTGTCGCTTTGTATCAGTGTGTAGCGCATCAGTTCGGCCACGCTCGCCTTGATTTCATTTTCGGGATGGTCTTTCAGCATTGGCGACCATGTGTGAGGGTCGAGGTCGTGTCGGTCGATTTCGATTATAGTGTCAAGCGACGTGCCGGTTTCGTCGAAAAGGTGGCAGAGGGACATAGCCTGATGCAACTTGAAGACGCTCATCAGCGGATATTTGTCGTCATTGTTTACAACGACAGTGTCTTTTCGGTCTATGATTACCGCGATTCCTATTTCGCCGGGATATTGTGACGCGATGTTTTCAAGGGAGTCTTGGAGAATGGCGGTTTCTGAGGGAGTGGTTGCTGTTTTGCTGCAAGAAATGGTCGCTGAAACAGCCATTATGGCTAAGGTAATAAAAAATTTGGATTTCATGACTTCTGAGCGATTGACTGTTTCCGCAGACCGGCGATGATAATGATGGTTAGCGCGATGCTGATAATGACAGCGGCGAGGTTGTCGGCCCCGGCCTTGTTCAAGTCCTCCTCGATATATCCCGCGCGCTGCGCCCACGAGGCGATGACGACGATTGAATTATTGACGGCGTGAACCGTCACGGGTACCCACAGGCTGCGGCTCCACCACAGCAGATACCCGAAATAGGCGCCGAGCAGCAGACGGGGGAAAAATCCGAAAAACTGGACATGGAACGCGCTGAAGAGAATGGCGGTGCCCCATATCGCGACATGTGCTGTCAATGGGGGAGTGCGGTCGATGTCATTGTTTCGCGATGTCGCGAGAATGCGCTGGAGGGTGCCACGGAAGAAAATTTCCTCGCTGAATCCGGCAAGGACGCCGACAATTAACACTCCGGTTATCAGGTCGCCGATTCCTGTTCCCCCGAGCAATGTGTTTATTGCCACTTGTGCGGCCGTTTCCGAGTTGCGCATCCATGTCTCGACGCCGGCAAGGGAGGCGGGGAGCGACAGGGATTCGTTCCACGCGACAAGGGCGTTCATGGCCGGCATCGCGACAAGGAGTCCGGCGACGGCAAGGAGTCCGGTCTGCCACGGGTAGCGCGAGTCGATTCTGAGAAGGGTGGCCGGGCGGCGGGTTACCATGACAGCGGTGACGATTGCCGGGAGGATGAACATGAAAATGTCCTGCGCGACAGTGGCAAGGCGGAGTGTAACCGTTGTGGAGCCTTTCATTGTTATAATGCTCACGATGGCTGCACCCGCGAGGAGGCAGATGAACGAGACTAATAAAAAGAGGAACAGGCGCGAAACGGGGCGCACGTTAAATGAGTTGTCGGTCATAGATGCAAGTAAAAATCTTTGGTTAGTGAAACGTAGTCGGCGCTGTAGCCGCCGTCGCTCCGACGGATTACAAGGTCCTCGGAAACGCATGGTGACGCGGTCATTGACAGCCGCCGCAGAGTGCGTATCGGTGTGCGTGAACCGGTCTTGGAGTAAACCCGCGTTACCGCGGTGGTGTGCAGCCGCGCAAGCTCGGCAAGGAAGTCGATTTCGCCATCACGGGCTGACGGGGCGATGAAACACAGACTTCCGTTTGGTGTCAGCAGTTGCGGGGCAAGCGATATGAGTTGCGTCACGTCGAATGTTTCGCCGTGACGGGCCGTGGCGCGGGCCGCATCGGGCGCATGAAGTGTCTCGCTGAAAAATGGCGGGTTAGACACAATGAGGTCCCATCGGCCCTCCGGTCTCTGCGCAACATCCGTTATGTCGCCTTCGATTACCGTGACCCGGTCATGCCACGGCGACTTGTCAATGTTGTTACGCGCGTCGGCACACGCATCGGGCGCAATCTCGATACCGGTGACTTTTGCCTCGGGAAACCGTTGAGCCGTCATCAGGGAGATGAGTCCTGAACCTGCACCGATGTCAAGCACGTTTTGTGGCATGGCGTCACCGGTCATTCCGCACCACGCCCCGACCAGCACCCCGTCGGTGCCCACCTTCATCCCGCACCGGGAATCATCGACAGTGAATTTTTTGAATGAGAAAGACATGGGCCGTTATTTAATTGTTAGAATAAAAGCAATCATTTTGCCAGTTGGCCACATTGCTGTCTATGTACTCCATTATTCGGTCATAGGATTGTTGCTCTCTTATTATATGTTCATGGAAACCACGTTGCCAGATTTGTAGGGGCGCGATATATCGCGCCCGCAGCGACCTTGTCACCGATGCTTTCATTGTGCCGATAACGACTGCGAGTTTTGAGTTGTGATGATTGAAGAATGGCTTTTCACCATGTTTGGGCGGCTTTAGACAGCCAAAGTTCTTTGTCGCGGCGGGCGCGATATATCGCGCCCCTACAAACACCACAAGATGAACATGGTTTGGCATGATTACATAATTGTTGACCTCAACATTATTATGATGATTGGGTATGGCGAGGATTGCTGTCTCAGTCTCTTTGCCGATGACTGACAATGACATCGCGCCATTAGCTATATTGCCAAAATAAGGATATCGGTTTTTGCAACAGATTGTTACAAAAAACACTCCATCATTATAATCATGCCAGTTAGCTCTGAAAGCATGTCTGTCGGTCATCGGCCTCAAAATGATATATTAAAATAGTTTTCAGCCACAAAATTACAAAATAAATTGCAAAAACGGCGGGAAACGACTAATTTTGCAAATTATTTTGACATATGTCTTGAAAAATATCGAATAAACCAATATAATATGCTGACAGCAAAGGAAATACGCGACTCTTTCAAAGAGTTTTTCCGCTCCAAGGGGCATCATATCGTTCCCTCGGCTCCCATGGTCATCAAGGATGACCCAACGTTGATGTTTACCAACGCCGGTATGAACCAGTTCAAGGATATCATACTCGGTAATGCCGCCGCCAAGTATCAGCGTGTAGCCGACTCGCAGAAGTGTCTCCGCGTCTCGGGCAAGCACAACGACCTTGAAGAAGTGGGTATGGACACTTATCACCACACCATGTTTGAAATGCTCGGCAACTGGTCGTTTGGCGACTACTTCAAGCAGGAGGCTATCGACTGGGCGTGGGAATATCTTGTCGATGTTCTGAAACTCGACCCGGCACGTCTTTATGCTACGGTGTTTGAAGGTGCGGCTGACGATGGTCTTGAACGTGACAACGAGGCTGCCGCAATCTGGGCAAAGCACCTGCCCGAATCTCATATTATAAACGGTAACAAGCATGACAACTTCTGGGAGATGGGCGATACGGGTCCCTGCGGACCCTGTTCCGAAATCCACATCGACCTGCGCAGTGACGAGGAACGTGCCGCTGTCGACGGTGCATCGCTTGTCAACCATGACAACCCCCTCGTGATTGAAATCTGGAACCTTGTGTTCATGCAGTACAACCGCAAGGCCGACGGCTCGCTTGAACCCCTCCCCGCACGCGTTATTGACACCGGCATGGGTTTTGAACGTCTATGCATGGCGCTTCAGGGCAAGAAGTCCAACTATGATACCGACGTGTTCACCCCGCTCATCAGCAAGATTTCCGAGCTTTCGGGCTTGAAATATGGCGAGGATGCAAAGGTCGACATCGCTATGCGTGTCATCGCCGACCATGTGCGCACAATCGCCTTCTCAATCGCTGACTCCCAGCTCCCCGGCAACGCCAAGGCCGGATATGTAATCCGCCGCATCCTTCGCCGCGCCGTGCGCTATGCCTACACATTCCTCCATCAGAAACAGGCCTTCATGTACCGCCTTGTCAACACCCTTATCGACTCGATGGGCGAGGCTTATCCCGAAATCGAGCGTCAGCGCGAGCTTATCATGAAGGTTATCAAGGAGGAGGAAGATTCTTTCCTGCGCACCCTTGACAAGGGTATCGACATCCTTGACGGAGCTATCGCCGCAGCGCGTAAGGCCGGCCGCACCGAGATTTCGGGCAAAGAGGCTTTTGTGCTTTACGATACCTACGGTTTCCCTCTCGACTTGACCGAGCTGATTCTCAAAGAGAACGGCATGACGATGGACAAGGCCGAGTTTGACAGCGAAATGGAGGCTCAGAAAACCCGTGCCCGCAATGCCGCCGCAGTCGAGACAACCGACTGGGTTGTTGTCCGCGAGGGCGAGCCTGTGTTTGTCGGTTATGACGAGACATCGTGTCCCGCACAGATTCTCCGTTACCGCAAGGTGACTCAGAAAAATAAAGAATTTTATCAGATAGTTCTCTCGGCCACCCCCTTCTATGCCGAAATGGGTGGTCAGGTGGGCGACAGCGGAACGCTGACCTGCGGTGACGAGGTTGTGGAAATCTACGACACCAAGCGTGAGAACGGTATGGGCGTGCATCTGACCAAGAAGCTCCCTGCCGACGTTACCGCCACCTTCGAGGCTGCGATCAATGTCGAAAACCGTCGCGCCACCGAGTGCAACCACACCGCTACCCACCTACTTCACGCCGCCTTGCGCGAAGTGCTCGGCACGCATGTGGAGCAGAAAGGCTCTTTCGTGTCTCCCGGTCTCCTGCGCTTTGACTTCTCTCATTTCCAGAAAGTCACCCCCGAGGAACTCCGCAAGGCCGAGAAGATTGCCAACCGCCATGTGCGCGAGGCTATCGCGCTTGACGAACACCGTTGCGTGCCCATCGCCGAGGCCATGAAGATGGGCGCGATGGCTCTTTTCGGTGAAAAATATGGCGAGGAAGTGCGCGTTATCCGCTATGGTGATTCTGTCGAGCTCTGCGGCGGTACCCATGTCGCCAATACCGGAAACATCGGCATGATAAAGATTATCAGCGAGAGCAGCATCGCTGCCGGAATCCGCCGCATCGAGGCGATTACCGGCGAGGCTGTCGAGAATGCGGTCAATGACATCACCGACAACATGCGCCAGATAGGGGAGATGTTGCACAACGCCCCCGACATGGTTCAGGCCATGCGCCGCACCATCGACGAGAACGTCGAGCTGCGCCGTCAGGCCGAAGATTACTTCAAGGAACGTGTGCGCAACCTGTCACGCGACCTTCTTGAAAAGGCCGAGGTTATCAATGGCGTAAAAGTTGTCAAGATGGCCGGTGTTCGTGTCCCCGACGCGGTTAAGGGAGTGGCATTCGAGGTGCGTGTCCAGTCGCCTGAAAAGACAGCGTTTATCGCCGCGACTGTCGATGTTGCCGGAAAACCCCTCCTGACGGTAGCGCTTACCGATGACCTCGTGGCCGCCGGATTTAACGCGTCGGCTATTGTGCGCGAGGCTGCCAAGGCTATCCAAGGCGGTGGCGGCGGACAGCCCGGATTCGCTCAGGCCGGTGGTAAAAACAAGGACGGCCTGACACAGGCTCTCCAGTCTCTCTATGATAATTTCAAGGGTTAAGAGGTTGTTTAATAACAAATGTGAACCCAAAGTGGTAGCATCTTTCAGTTA
>CAMWRO010000008.1 GCA_947176615.1 uncultured Porphyromonadaceae bacterium | reverse complement strand
ACGAAGTTCAGAGCGACATTCGGTCAAAAAATTCCATATTGGGGCAAATCTCTGCGGAAGTGTGTCGAGAATTTAACAAAGTAATTTATTTACCTGTGCGGAACGAGCGGTAATTGCACATCCCTCAATCCGCATTATGCATTGATTTAAATTTATGAAGCACAACATTTTGATTACCGGCGGTGCCGGTTTTATCGGGAGCCACGTCGTGAGGCTCTTTGTCAACAAGTATCCCGACTACAAGATTGTCAACCTTGACAAGCTTACCTATGCCGGCAATCTCGCCAACCTGAAGGACATCGAAAACAAGCCTAATTACAAATTTGTCAAAGCCGACATCGCCGACATCGAGGAAATGCGCCGTGTGATACGCGAAAATGAAATCACAGGCGTGATACACCTTGCAGCCGAAAGTCATGTCGACCGCTCAATCAAAGACCCCTTCACTTTTGCCCGCACCAACGTCATGGGCACCCTGTCGCTGCTGCAGGCCGCAAGGGAATACTGGGAATCACTTCCCGAAAAATATGAGGGCAAGCTGTTCTACCACATCTCGACCGATGAGGTTTACGGCGCTCTTGAACTGACCCACCCCGAAGGCATCGAGTCTCCTTTCACTACAGCCGCATCAAGCGAGCACCATCATGCCTACGGCGAAGAATTTTTCCTTGAGACAACCAAATACAACCCCCATTCCCCCTACTCGGCTTCCAAGGCTTCGAGCGACCACTTTGTGCGCGCCTACCACGACACCTACGGGATGCCTACCCTCGTAACCAACTGTTCCAACAATTACGGCCCCTATCAGTTCCCCGAAAAACTGATTCCGCTGTTCATCAACAATATCCGCCACCGCCGTCCTCTCCCCGTCTATGGCAAGGGTGAAAACGTGCGCGACTGGCTGTTTGTCGAAGACCATGCCCGCGCCATCGACACCATTTTCCACAACGGGAAAGTGGCCGAGACCTACAACATCGGAGGTTTCAACGAGTGGAAAAACATCGACATCATCCGCGTCGTTATCCGCACCGTTGACCGCCTGCTCGGCAATCCCGAAGGCTACAGCGACGAACTCATCACCTATGTCACCGACCGTGCCGGTCATGACCTGCGTTACGCCATCGACTCCCGCAAGCTCCAGCGCGAACTCGGCTGGGAACCCTCTCTGCAATTTGAGGAAGGCATCGAGAAAACCGTCAAATGGTATCTCGACAATCAGGCTTGGATGGACAACATCACCTCGGGCGACTACGAGCGTTACTATGACGACATGTATTCGGGCCGATAACCGACACCTGAAATCATACAGATAATAGCGAGCCTCGGAACAATTCCGAGGCTCGTCGCTTTTTAGCGGCTCGCCATCCCTGACAGGAACTTTGCAGTCATGCTGACCGATTCAGCAAATGCCGCGTCTTGTCCCGGGACTGTTATAAACAGATGGGTCGTGCCGGGCAAGACTCTGTGAACAACCTCTACCCCGGCCTGTGACAGACGGTCACACATTTCCTGACCTTGGTCTCGCAAAATATCCTTCTCGGCATTTATCATCAAGACAGGTGGAAACCCGGACAGCTGCCCGATTGTGGCATTGCAGGGCGAGATATATGGCGAGCTGACATCTCTCCCGGCAGCATAAGCCTCATTAAACGCCTCCATTATTCCACCGTCAAGGCCATAGCCGCTGCCAAACAGCCGCCACGAGTCAGAACCATCATTCCATGCCTTTGTCACAGGATAGAATGTCACCACTGACTTCAACATATTTTTCCGCATGGATTGAAGTATCAATGCAGTTGCAAGCGCGAGATTGCCTCCCGAACTGTCGCCTCCGATTGAAATATCACCTCTGTCAAAACCATATTCCGATGCATTATCCCATGAAAACGTCACCGCCTCCACGCAGCAATCAAGCGCCGAAGGATAAGGATTTTCAGGGGCAAGCGGATACTCCACCGCCATCACCGCTATCCGGGCCTCACGCGTCAATTCCATGCAGAAACGGCTACAGCTGTTGATACTTCCGAAACACCATCCGCCGCCATGCAGATAGACGAGTAGCGGCAGTTTTTCGTCAATAACCCCGGTCGGTTTATACAGACGGTATTTCCCATCGACAAGATCAACCGCCTCGACCCCCTCAATAACACCCGAGTCGGTATTTCGCGAAGCCCTGACATCGGCAAGCGGCACGACATCTCCGGCAATCGCACTCCTGACGGCTCTCTCCTGACGCGCCTGCAATCCGTCGGGCATACCCCTTAAAAAAGATTCAGCCTCAGCAGCCATGACGCTGTCAAGCACCACACCGTCACCCCGATCCGCTCCACTCATAACCGACGGCAGCAACACATACAATATTATTAAGACTCTTTTAATCATGCAATTTCAAATGATTGTTCATTTTTCTGAACTGCCACCACATCATCGACGCGGTCACAATGGTAGCGATAATATCACTTGCCGGGAAGGAGAGCCACACACCGTCGAGGAGCAAACAACGAGGGAGCAAAAGCAGCAACGGGATGAGAAACAGCACTTGGCGGGTAAGAGACAGAAAAATTGATTTTCCGGCCTGCCCGATGGACTGAAAAAAGGTAGTCGAGACAATCTGGAACCCGACGAAAAAAAACGCAAGCATCGATAGTGACAGGGCGCGGTCAGTGGCCGCGATGAGACCGGCATCCACCGTAAACGCACGGGCGATGACTGACGGGAACGACAGTCCGAAAGCCGCCCCTGACGAGACGATGGCAGTCGCCACAGCCACGGCAAGCCAGTAGGTGCGTCTGAGCCGGTGCAATTGCCCCGCCCCATAGTTATATCCGATAATCGGCTGCATTCCTTGGCAGATTCCCACAATCACCATGCAGAGCAACGACGTATAGGTAGTGAAGATTCCGGCAGCCCCGATAGCAGTGTCGCCCCCATAGTAATAAAGCGACTTGTTGATTATCACGTTGATGAAACATGAAGCGAAATTTACGAGCGACGGCGCGGCACCGATGCCGACAATCCCGATGACAATCTTCCGGCGCAAGCGGAAAATGCCACGGGTGAAATGCAGAGTACTCCCCGGCATCATGAAATGTCCCATGACAAAGAGCATCGAGACTGTCATGGAAATGTCAGTGGCGATTGCCGCTCCCTTGATACCCCATCCAAGCACAAAGATGAAGATAGGAGCCAGCACCACATTGCACCCCGCGCCTATAAACATCGTCACCATCGCCCGCACAGGGTAACCCGAGGCTCGCATGATATTGTTGAAACTGAACGACAGATTCATCATCAGCATACCCGGCAGGAGATAAGACATGAAGTCATGGGCATAGGGCAGCGACGCTTCACTCGCCCCGAAGGCTACCAGAATATCATCGAGGAAAATGGCAAAGACCGTCAGATAGGTCACCGCTATTACCATTATAAGTGTCAGCGAGTTCCCGAGAACGAGACACGCTCCACGATGGTCATTGGCGCCGAGCATGATGGATATACGGGCCGATGCACCCGCACCGATAAGAACCCCGAGCGCCGACGCGACATTCATCACCGGAAACGTGATGGCAAGACCGGTTATAGCCTCTGCGCCAACCCCTTGCCCGATAAAGATGCGGTCAATCACATTATAGAGCGACATGACGAGCATACCCACCACTGCGGGAAGACTGTAACGCCACAACAACCGTCCTACCGGCTCGGTCGCAAGCTCGTCAAGTTTCTTTTTATCCTCGTCCCGTCGATTGATTTCCTCGACTTGTATCTGATTATCTTCCATTGCGTCACTTTTTTCACGACAAATTTAGCAATAATTTGTAACAATGCCCTGCTTTCAGGCTCATCACTGACAAAATATCCGCAATTACAAGTAAAATCCCGTGGTGGGAATCCCGACGGAAAACAGCACGTTCTGACACAATGTCATGCCCTCTTCCCGCTGAATTTTAACACAAATCCTTAAATTTAACTATTAATGTTAAAACATTGCGGATTGTCAGTGTTTCATATTAAAATAGATTAAGATTGTATATTTTGAAGCATATGCCATGTAATTTTGCACACTTTTTGCCGTCTAAGTGATAAACGAAACAGATAACGAAATTATCACTTAACCACATTATACTTTATGAAACTCTATCAAAAAGTTGTTATGCTTGCAGCCGGATCAGCTGTAATCGGCTCGGCTCTCACCGCCGTGGCCATGCGCTCGGTTATGTCTCCCACACCCCTTGCAGCCGACGTTGTCATGTCAGAAAACGGCAACGCCGCCGCGCAGGGATTCTATACCGTATCCTCCCGTCTGCCGGGCGACGGAACCGATTTCACCATCGCTGCCGAAAACACCATCAACGGCGTGGTATCAATCAAGAGCTATGCCACTCCGCGCGGATATTCACGCGGCAACCAAGGAGGAGGCGGTTTCTTCGGTGACCCGTTTTTTGAATACTTCTTCGGGCAACCCGGCGGCAACCAGCGTCAGGCACCGCAGCGTGACAATAACGACGAGTCGGCACAACAGCAGACCGGCCTCGGCTCGGGCGTGATTATCTCGTCTGACGGATATATCGTCACCAACAATCACGTCATTGACGGAGCCGAGCGCCTCGAAGTCACCCTCAACGACAACCACACCTACAATGCCACCGTCGTCGGAACCGACCCGACAACCGACATCGCCCTTGTCAAAATCGACGCAACCGACCTCCCGGTAATCCCGATGGGTGACAGCGAGAGCCTCAAAGTAGGCGAATGGGTGCTTGCCGTCGGCAACCCCTTTGGATTCACCTCGACAGTGACCACCGGCATAGTCTCGGCAAAGGCCCGCAGCATCGGCAGCGCGACCCACGGACGCTCGATGGGCATCGAGTCCTACATTCAGACCGATGCAGCCGTCAACCCCGGCAACTCGGGCGGCGCGCTTGTCAACCTCGCCGGTGAACTTGTCGGCATCAATACCGCCATATATTCACAGACAGGCAACTATGCCGGCTATTCCTTCGCCGTTCCCACCACGATTGTCAAGAAAGTGGTAGCCGACATCCGCGAATACGGTGCCGTACAGCGCGCCGTCCTCGGAATCGGAATCAGCGACCTCACTCCCGAGCGAGCCAAGAAAGACGGCATTACCGCCGTGACCCAAGGTGTGTATGTCGGCAGCGTCAACGACCGCTCATCGGCCCGTGAAGCCGGACTCGAAACAGGTGACGTGATTGTTAAAATCAACGGAAACTCGACCGACAACACAGCACAGCTTCAGGAGCAACTCTCCAAATACCGTCCCGGCGACAAGATTTCGCTCACCTACATCCGCGACAACAAGTCCCATACCGTCGAGGTCAAACTCCTCAACAACATGGGAACCACCAAGGTCACCGTCGCCGGTTCTGTCACCGACCTCGGCTGCGCGTTCAAGAAACCCGGAGAATCGACCTTGCGCCAGCTCGGACTCTCGGCCGGTGTCCAAGTAGCCGACCTTCAGAAAGGCAAATTCAAGGATGCAGGCATCCGCGAAGGATTCATCATCTACTCGGTCAACGACAACCGGGTATCCTCTCCCGATGACATTGAAAAAATCTATAATGCCATCATGAAAAGCGACTCCCCCGACAAGGTGATGTTCCTCCGTGGCGTCTATCCCACCGGACAACGTCGCTACTACGCCGTCGACCTTGCCGATGCCGAATAAACATTTTCCATTCATGTGACAAGAAGGACGCAAAGACTGTCTACACCTTTCAGCCTTTGCGTCCTTTGTTTTAGTCGACCGACAGTCTCATTTTATCCTGATTTTCCCCGATTAAAGCATGTTTTTACCATTTTATATTGTGTGTTTCCGATAAAAATCACTAACTTTGCAAATTGTAACGAAAACCCACTTTTTGGATACCCATTTTATGCGCAAATATATCATCATGCTCCTTGCCGCCCTGTCGCTCACCGCTTGCGGAGAGTACCAGCGCGTGTTGAAAAGCACTGACAATGACTACAAGCTCGACTTTGCCCGCCGCGCTTTTGAACAGAAAAAATATGTTCAGGCCGCCACAGTGCTAACCGACATCGTGACCACCTTCAAGGGCTCAGCCAAGGCCGAGGAATCCCTCTACCTTCTTGCCCTGAGCCACTACGAGAACAAGGATTACGCCAACTCGGGAGCATATTTCAAGACCTACTATACCCGCTATCCCAAGGGAAAATACACCGAGCTTGCCCGTTTCTATTCAGGCTACGGATATTATCTCGACTCTCCCGAGCCACAGCTTGACCAGTCGGGAACCATCAAGGCCATCGAAGAACTTCAGGCATTCCTCGACTACTTCCCCCGCAGCGACAAAGTCTCTATTGCCCAAAACGCTATTTTCGAGCTTCAGGACAAGCTGACACTGAAACAGCTGCAAAACGCCCAGCTCTACTACAACCTCGGCACCTACATGGGCAACAACTACGAAAGCGCCGTCATCGTCGCCCGTAACGCCATCAAGGACTACCCCTACTCCAAATACAAGGAAGACCTTGAGCTCCTGATTCTAAAATCACGTTATCAGGAAGCCGACCAGAGTATCGAGGAAAAGAAAGCCGACCGCTTCCGCGAAGTCATCGACGAGTACTACTCGTTTATCAACAACTATCCCGACAGTCCCCACCGCGACGAGGCCGACAACATCTTCAAAATCGCCTCCCGCTACGTCGCCGAATAATAATTATACATATTATATATAATATCAAAACTGGATATGGACTACAAAAAGACCAACGCTCCTCTCAACACCCAGACCCGTGATATGATCTCGATGAGCCAAGACACGGGCAACGTCTATGAAACAGTCTGCATCATCGCCAAACGCGCCAATCAGATTGCCGGCGAAATGAAACACGACCTTGAGAAGAAACTGCAGGAATTCGCATCACTCAGCGACAACCTCGAAGAAATCTCCGAGAACCGCGAGCAGATCGAAATCTCACGTTTCTACGAGCGTCTCCCCAAGCCCGTGCTCATTGCCACTCAGGAGTATCTGGACCACAAAATCCACTTCCGCAACCCCGCCAAAGACAAGCTCAACCTTGACTGACGGACCTAAAACACAAAGATTCAGTGGTCGGCTTTAACATTTCCGCATCAAAAACATTGCCATGTTAAAAAAAATCACTACCTTTGTGCGCTAATTTTTATTAACCACATTTTAAAACATCTGAAAGAATGCATTTAAGTTCTGAAGAAAAAGTAGAAATCTTTGAGAAGTACGGCCAGGGCAAGACTGACACTGGCTCGCCTGAAGCACAGATTGCATTATTCTCTGTCCGTATCGCTCACTTGACTGAACACCTTAAGTCAAACCACAAAGATTATACGACTGCGAGAGCTCTGAAGGCACTCGTCGGCAAGCGTCGTCGCCTGCTGGATTACCTGATCCGCACTGACATCAACCGCTACCGCGCCATCATCGCCAAGAAAGAGCTCGGTATCAGAAAGTAATTTCCCGCTCATCGGGTATCTACTTGAAGATTACACTAACCGCCGCAACCCTCAGGGTTACGGCGGTTTTTTCATTACCCGCCGGCATAACGGCAGCACGACCCGCCGCCACATCACTTCCATTTTATCACTTATCGGCAATATTTTATGCAAATATGATTGTTTTATCGAAATTTTTACTTAACTTTGCAGCCAAATTCCGATAGGTATTGGCAAAATGCCAACACCACGAAAAGATTAAGATTGTTTTTACTTATTAGTTAGCACAGTAATGAAAGCTACCGAAGTGATTTCCGACCTGAAAAGGCGGTTTCCCCATGAGCCTGAATACATTCAGGCAGTAGAAGAAGTTGTAACCTCCATCGAAGAAGCCTACAACGAGCACCCAGAATTTGAACGCTACAACCTCATCGAGCGCCTATGCATCCCCGACCGCATCTACACCTTCCGCGTGTCTTGGGTCGACGACAAGGGCAACGTGCGCAACAACATGGGTTACCGCATCCAGCACAACAACGCTATCGGCCCATATAAAGGCGGAGTGCGCTTCCACTCCTCGGTCAACCTCTCGATTCTCAAATTCCTCGCATTTGAACAGACATTCAAAAACTCGCTCACAACCCTCGCGATGGGCGGCGCAAAAGGAGGCAGCGACTTCTCGCCCCGCGGAAAAAGCGACATGGAAGTCATGCGTTTCTGCCAAGCATTCATGACCGAACTGTGGCGCCACATAGGCCCTGACACCGACGTTCCCGCAGGCGACATCGGCGTGGGCGGACGCGAAGTCGGCTACATGTATGGCATGTACAAGAAAATGGCACTCGAATTTACAGGCACATTCACCGGCAAGGGACTCGAATTCGGCGGCTCGAAAATCCGCCCCGAGGCAACAGGCTACGGAAACGTCTACTTCCTGCTTGAAATGCTGAAAACCCGCGGTCTCGACCTTTGGGGCAAACGCGTAGCAATCTCAGGCTCAGGCAACGTGGCGACCTATACCGCCGAAAAACTTCTCGAACTCGGTGCAAAAGTTGTCTCCATGAGTGACAGCGACGGCTCAATCTACGTTCCCGAAGGTATAACCCGCGAGCAGCTCGACTACATTTTCAAACTGAAAAACATCTACCGAGGACGCATCCGCGAGTTTGCCGAAGAATATGGCTGCCAATACTTCGAGGGAGAACGCCCGTGGCATCATGCCGTCTGCGACATCGCGATGCCATCGGCCACTCAGAACGAAATCGACGGTGACGACGCCCGCGCCCTAATCGCCAACGGCTGTATCGCCGTCAGCGAAGGCGCCAACATGCCCTCCACCCCCGAAGCCATCCGCGAGTTCCAAGCCGCCCACATACTCTACGCTCCCGGCAAAGCCGCCAATGCCGGAGGCGTGTCGGTTTCAGGTCTCGAAATGGCCCAGAACTCACAGAAACTCAACTGGTCATCCGAGGAAGTCGACCGCAAACTGAAAGAAATCATGACCGACATCCACAACCAGTGTGTAAAATACGGCAAAGAATCTGACGGTTACATCAACTATGTGCGCGGTGCCAATGTCGCCGGCTTCATGAAAGTAGCCAAAGCAATGATGGCCCAAGGCGTTCTCTGATCAACCCGGCACATACATCGCTCATCTATACAACCTCGGCGAGGGAAGCCCCACAGCTTCCCCCGCCTTTTTTCTGAAAACTAATTTTTTCAATGTCACACTGCAATATTTTACACCTATACCGCCGATAGTTTTTGCTTTTATGATTAAAACTGCCTATCTTTGTAGAATTGAAGTGATTCTGAACCACTTCAATCTGTCTAAAATCGTCTCTATATGCGTTCTGTAAATCAAAACAACAATTTTCAAGAAGATTATTCTCGGTTTCAGACACTGAAAAACGAATTTTCAGTGGAAACCGAGAATGCCGAGTCATCTGTTGATGATGCCTCGCAGCAGGAAATTACAGAGCCTTTTGACCCAAAAAGCATCGACATCAACAGCAAGACTTTGACTCTTGACAACCTAATTAAACGATTGCGTGAAAACGAAATCGATTTAAACCCTGAATTTCAACGCAGTGGTAATCTTTGGACCCCGGAACAGCAGAGTCAGCTAATAGAATCATTGCTCATCCGAATTCCGCTACCCGCATTTTACTTTGACGGAACAAATGACGAAAGATGGCTTGTTGTCGACGGCCTGCAAAGACTTAGCGCTATTAAGAATTTCGTTGTGAAAAACGAGTTGAAATTAACAGGCTTAGAATTTTTGGAGAAAAAAATTGGCGGCCTGACATTCAGCCAACTTCCCCGCCCCTACCAGAGACAGATTGAGGAAACCAACATCGTTGCCTACATTATCAATCCCGGCACTCCCGAGGATGTCAAATTTAATATCTTCAAACGCATCAACACGGGTGGAAAGCAACTTGAACTGCAGGAAATCAGGCACGCTCTGAATCAGGGTCTCCCCGCCCGATTTATAAGCCGTCTTGCGGCATGTAATGAATTTATACGAGCCACACAGAACGCAGTTCCTGTCGAGCGTATGCTTGACAGGGAATTTGTAACCCGATTTGTCGCATTCTATCTGTTTTCTCCCGATGACTACCGCACGGATTTAGACACATTCTTGTCGCGGGTGATGAAATATCTTCGCGAACTTTCGCCCTACGATCTCTTTAAAATCGAATACGATTTCAAGGCCGCCATGAATCTCGCAAGATTTATATTCACCCGTTGGACTTTCCGAAAAGTGTTTTACCGTCAAGAAAAACGTTACCCAATTAACAAGGCTTTGTTTGAAGTATGGAGCGTGTGCCTCGCCCAACTTACTACCGAAGAAAGGAAAAAGTTGATGAATGAACGTGAATTTGTCTTCGAGTCATTTATGAAACTAATGCGCGATGACAGCCGTTTTGTCGCAACAATCAGTGCTTCGACAGGCGACAGAGCCAAAGTCAAATATCGATTTACCAAAATAAAAGAACTCATCAACCGGCAACTGGCAATATGATAACCTCCATTCAGATTGAGAACTTCAAATCGCTCAAAGACATTTTTATCATCCCGAGAAACCTGAATATCTTCATGGGTCTGAACGGCATGGGAAAAAGTTCTGTCATTCAGGCACTGCTTCTGATGCGACAAAGCCGCGAAAACAACCTACGGGAATTTTCACTTAATGGCAATCTCGTTGAGATCGGGCGTGGTCAAGATGCGCTATACCAAGGTGCCGAAGATGAAGTCATAACCATAAATGTAGGCTTAAAAAATGACAGCGGTGAGGATTCCCTGATTGAATGTAGTCTTGATTATCAGTCAGAAAATAATGTTCTGACCAATTCCATCGACAATAGTGGTCTGAACCTTTCCCAATACCCTATCTTCAACAACAACTTCACCTATCTTGAGGCGGAGCGCACCGGCCCGCAGACCGATTACTCGATGTCCTATAAAGATGTAGTTGAAAACCATCAGATAGGAAAACGCGGTCAGTATGCGATACATTACCTGAATCACTTCGGACTGAACGTGACCGTTCCCGACCAATTGTGTCATCCTGATGCCAAATCCAAAACACTATTGCATCAAGTAATTGCATGGATGGGTGAAATCAGTCCCGACATTACTCTTGAAACTCAAGAAATATCCGGTACCGATAAAATTATATTGAAATACCGATTCTCCGCCAATGATTTCACCACACGCGACTTTCGCCCCAAAAATGTCGGGTTCGGCATCTCATACGTTCTCCCTATTATCGTCTCATTGCTGTCTCATGAGAAAAGCAAACTCATTATAATCGAAAATCCCGAGGCTCATATTCATCCTCGCGGACAGGCACGCCTCGGGCGCCTGCTCGCACTTGCAGCAGCCTCCGGGAATGCAGATAATTGTCGAAACTCACAGTGACCATATATTAAACGGAGTGCGCGTGGCAGTGAAACAGGCTATTATTTCCAGCGAGGATGTGAATATCTCTTACTTTGAACGCGTTACTTCCGACGAAGGTCAATATTGCAATGTCCGTCCAATTTATATTTACCCTAACGGCTCTTTAAGCGATTATCCGGCTGACTTTATGGACGAGTGGCAGAACCAGTTAAAGAATTTAATTTAGCCATGTATCTAATTTTTAACGAGCTGTCGGTACTCTCTCCTTGCTCCTGCCTTGAAAGCGCATATAACGTACTCAGCCGGTTTTCAAAGACCTACGAAACAGCAGAATCATTCGGATTTAAAGGAGTGAAATTTGACACCCCTTTTGACAATATACGTCTCACCGATGACATATCGCTTAACGATATTCAAACGAAGCCTTCATTCCGTCATTTCTATGACTATATGCTGACTTTGGCAACATATCCAATGATTGAGCCGAACAGCGAAATTGAACGTCGGTATTCCGAAAATGATTTTCACATTGTCATAGAGGATGACAAGTTTATTGCTTATGGTCTTGGCACAGCTTACCTTTACGAAACCATTGGCATTTCTTTTTTCCACCTGAATTACTGGGCAGAAAATCACCGTCATAATCTGATTGTAACAGGCACGGAAAAAGGGACATACACAGTGTTGGCATTATCTTCCCCTGAACACTGCCAAACGAGTGAATTTAGCTCCTACATTTCAACGCACACACCCGTCGTATTACGCAAATGCAACCTTTCTCCTGAAAAGAAACCGATGCACCTACGCGATGATCACGGGAAAGACAAGTTGAAAGAATTATGGGAACGATTGCGAAATTCACCTTATGTCTGCGCACTCATAAATTCTACGCCATACAAACCGACTGCTCGAAATTTTATTGACAAAGTAAAATCCAACGGCCAAATCGAAATTGTGTTGACCAATACAGACAAAGGTCTTGGGATTGTTATTCAGACTACCGGCACCAATCAAAAGGAGACCGAAGAAATTGCCGGTATCTTAGAACAGAAATATTCGTGAACCACTTTTACCTCAGATGGGTGGCGGCGAGGGTGAGGACGCTGAGGGTCGCGGTCGGGGCGGCGGCGTGTAACTCGTCGAGACAGGCAAGGAGGGTTGCGCCGGTTGTCACCACATCATCGACGACAAGGAGATGCCTGCCCGAAAGTTCTTCAGGGCGGCGCACTCCGTAGATGCCGCGAGAGTTAAGATAGCGACCGTAAGAGTCTTTGCGGGTTTGTGTAGCATGACCACGCCGGGCCACGAGGTTGTCGCCGACCGGGATTCCGGTCTCGGCTGAAACACCGAGGGCGATGGCCTCGGCTTGATTATAGCCGCGAAACATCCTCTTGAGAAAATACATCGGAACCGGAAGCAGCAGGTCAATACCGTCAAAAAATCCGTCAGACTTTATTTCGGCGGCATATCTATGCCCGAGCCACCGCGCAAGAGCCGGACGACCGCGGTATTTCGCCTCGTGGATGAGACGCGCATAGTCGCTCTGACGATAATACCAGTACATTGACGCGGCACGGTCGACCGGAGTTTTTCCTGCAAGACGCCGGTGAACCGCGTTAAATGTGTCGCGATGAATCCCGGTGCGCGGCATCCCCACGAAACAGCCGAGACACAAATACTCCTCGCCGTGCACGAGCGACTGTCCGCACACCTCACACACTCGCGGAAACACCATCCCTATCAGATCGTCAATCCACCCCTTCATCATCGTCATCCCCGGCTGCAAGCGAGCGGATTATATCAATCGCGAGCTTCATCTCATATCCTCGCCCCACGGCAAAACGCAGCAGCTTGTTGCGCCCCTCACGAGTCATGAGCGCGTCGGCAATGAGTGGCACGCGGCTCTTAATAACGAGGCGAGCCATCTTGCGGTATTCCACCTCGTCAATCTCGTCAAGTGCCGACATGACCAACTCGCGTGAGACACGTTTGGCCCACAGCCCCTGTGCAATCTTGCGTCTTCCCCAACCGCTGAAATTGAATTTGTCATAACAATAGGCCCGCGCAAACCTCGCGTCATCGAGAAACCTGTCACGCCGCAAAGACGCGACAATCTTTTCCACGCTGTCGTGACCGATGCCCCACCCTGTCAGCTTTCTGACAATATCGGCCGTGCATTGCTCCGTGCGGCTGCATAGCAGCTGCACCCGTTCAAGCGCCTTCTCGGGCGACAACGGTTTCTTGGCTGATTTCATGACCGTCGCGTCGCTGTCAGGAACCGCTGCCTCCGCTGCATGTCGAGAGACACAATAACATTCTCCCACTCACCGCTATCCTCCAGCTCATTTTTCAATCGGTCGGCAAAAAGCGGATTGAGTTCAAAATAAAGTCTTCCACCTCCAACGAGGGCACCCGTAGCATAACGGGCAATCGCATGATAGAATTTCAACGGATCATCATCAGGAACAAACAATGCGCCCTGAGGCTCATGCTCAAGCACGTTTTTCTCCATTTCGTCCCGCTCACTATCCACTATATAGGGAGGATTGGAGACAATGATGTCAAATTGGGGACGTGCCGGAGGCAGAACCGCCAATATATCCTCATGCAGGAATGTCACATCGGCTTTAAGACTGACCGCGTTCTCCATCGCCACTTTCAAGGCCGCAAGCGAGACATCGATGGCTGTCACCTGCGGGAAATCGAGCCAGCGTGACAATGCTATTGCAATACAGCCGCTCCCGGTGCCGACGTCAAGCACCCGCAAATCCTTCCTCCCCCTGTTGTCATTGGCAATCATATCGACAAGTTCGGCAGTCTCGGGTCTCGGTATCAGCACGTCGGGAGTCACTTTAAGCTCCATCCCGTGCCAATAGGTATCCCCGAAGATATACTGCACAGGCTCGCCGTCAAGCAAACGCCTGACGACCGCGTCAATCTTTCCGCTGACAAAGTCGCTCACCGGCTCATCGCGTTTAAGGGCGACATCAACCGGCGAATACCCCTTGACATGCTCGATAACGATGCGCACGAGCCACCGCGCCTCCCCGTCGCCATACTGCGCCGCGAGAGCCGCCACCGCCCCGTCAAGACATTCTTTAAGTGTCATAAGCCATTTATATTAATGCTGCAAAAGTAACAAAAAACATCGGAACATTTTGCGGGTATGTGATGTTTTTATAGAAAACGTCAACTATTGTACATCACTAAAATTTTATCACGATGAGTAAAGAGAAGAAATCCCGAGTTAGCACATGGCTCGTTATCGGAGTGCTCGTATTGATTGCGTTGCTGCTTGTATGGCTTACGGTGGCCGACCTCCTTGGCGATACCGATGTGGCCGCGCTCATCATGCCGGTCATGTAAGAGTCTTGTACTTGCGGGAATCCTCGTCGGTAATCTCGCGTATTATCCGGCAGGGATTCCCGGCGGCAAGAACCCGGGCAGGAATATCGCGTGTCACGACGCTCCCTGCTCCGATTACCGTGCCGTCGCCGATTGTAACGCCGGGGCATATCTGCACGCCGCCTCCTATCCACACGTCGTTGCCGACGGTGACGGGAAAGGCGTATTCGAGGCCGAGGTTGCGTTTTTCCGCGTCGAGGGGATGGCCTGCGGTGTATATGCCCACGTTGGGGGCGATGAAGACATTGTCGCCAATCACCACCTTGGCTGCGTCGAGCACCACGAAGTTGTAGTTGGCAAAAAAATTGTCGCCTACTTCAATATTGTAGCCGAGGTCGCAGTGAAAGGGTGCGTTTATGATGCAGCGCACACCCTTGCGACCGAGAAGGCGCGAGAGTATCGCGTCTTTTTCGTCATAGCGGGAGGGACGCAGGTCATTATAGTCGTGACACAGTTCCATCGCGGCAAGCCGCTCGGTTATGAGCTGCTCGTCATAGTTGGCATCATACAGCACCCCGAGTGCCGATTTCTCTTTTTCAGTCATATTCCATTGATTTTCTTACTATAAATAACGTCTCCACTGACGTTTTTCTTGTCACCGGGAGTTAAAGGGTGTAACTTTCGGGACTTTTCCGCGTCTAACGGGTAATAAACCCGACACAACAATGGAAATCAAATCACTTGAAGGAATAGCTTTTGACCGGCTTGCCGATGCGTTCATGGATGCATTTGCCGACTATGACATCGTTATCGACCGTCCGCAACTGCAAGCCATGCTGACAAGGCGCGGATTCAACCCTGAACTGTCATTCGCGGCATTTGACAACGGACGCATCGTGTCATTCACATTTAACGGTACCGGCGTCTTCGACGGACAGCCGACGGCCTATGATACCGGCACGGGGACTGTTGCCCGATACCGCGGGCAGGGACTTGCGGGCAGGATTTTCGAGTATGCCACGCCCCGTCTGGTCCAAGCAGGCATCAGCCGCTACATTCTGGAAGTCCTTCAGAACAACCGTGCGGCCATCAACGTGTATGGCAAGATGGGATTTGTTGAGACGAGGCAGTTCAACTGCTATTTCCAAGAATGTGCCCACATCACTCCCCATAAAGAGGGAGCTGTCGAGCTGCGCCGCATCACCACTGACAGGCTGCCTGCGGCCGGGATGTTCCACGATTTTGCCCCATCGTGGCAGAACAGCCATGAGTCTATAATCCGTGCAGGAGACACTTTGATTGCCACTGGCGCGTTTATCAACGGAAGGCTGGCGGGGTACAGTGTCGTCGAGCCTGCTTCGGGCGACCTGACCCAAATTGCTGTCGACCCGGGACTGCGCCGCCGTGGGATAGGGTGCGCCCTGCTTTCACGCGCGGCCGGTGACAGCCGCACCGGCTCGTTAAAAGCCATCAACATTGTCCCCTCGTGTCATTCGCTCAACTCCTTCCTGCTGTCAGCAGGGATGGAAGTGAGGAACACCCAGTTTGAAATGGAGTTGAAATTTTGAGTCAAAATTTTAGCCGTGTTTTCAAAAAACATTTGCATAATCGGATGGTTTTCACTATCTTTGCGGTCGATTTAGCCGTATCGGGCCTGATAAAGCGAGGCGCATTAGCGTGTCCGCCCGACGGAGTAACCTGTAAAACAAATAATTAACGATGTACGCTATCGTAGAAATCCAAGGACAGCAGTTCAAGGCCGAGCCCGAGAAGTTCCTGTATGTCCACTATCTCGGCGAAGCTGTCAAAGAAGGTGACAAGGTTGAATTTGACCGCGTTCTCCTCGCTCAGTCCGACGATGCAGTAAAGGTTGGCGCTCCCACTGTAGAAGGCGCAAAAGTTGTATGTGAGGTTCTGACACCTCTCGTAAAGGGTGAAAAAGTGATCGTTTTCAAGAAGAAACGTCGCAAAGGCTACCGCCGCAAAAACGGCCATCGCCAGTGTTTCACCAAAGTGTTAATTAAAGAAGTTGTTGCTTAACCCCTAAAATCTCAACTCAACATGGCACATAAAAAAGGTGTAGGTAGTTCTAAGAACGGCCGCGAATCAGAAAGCAAACGCCTCGGCGTAAAGATTTTCGGTGGTCAGCACTGCAAGGCAGGCAACATCATCAAGCGTCAGCGTGGTACAGTTCACCACCCGGGCCTCAACGTGGGCATGGGCAAGGATCACACCATTTTCGCTCTCATCGACGGTGTTGTTGTCTTCACTGAAGGCAAGGAAGGACGCAAGTTTATCAACGTCGCCCCCGCTGAAGCATAAATTCCACACTACCACAAAAATTTGACATTCCACAATTTGACCCGAGCGGCCTTCCACAAGAGGGCTGCTCTTTTTTTGCGCCCGACGTGACGATTATTGGAGAATAAATCGTAACTTTGTCAGGTTAAAGTGAAGTGTGAATACAGTATTATCTTCACCTTCACCGTTTAATTGATTGTTTCACCAAAAAGAATTTACACCAACAGAGAGCCGATGAGAAAATGGCGTATTGATGACAGCTCGGAGCTGTACAATATCAACGGATGGGGTCGCAAATATTTCTCCATCAACGAGAAAGGACATGTCGTTGTCACCCCGCGCGAGGGTTATGCCTCAGTTGACCTGCGAGAGGTCATGGACGAGTTGCAGATCAAGGATGTGACATCGCCGGTGTTGCTGCGTTTTCCCGACATTCTCGACAACCGCATCGAGAAGATTTCCAACTGTTTCAAGACCGCCTCGGAACAATATAACTATCAGGCCAAAAACTATTGCATCTACCCTATCAAGGTCAATCAGATGCGTCCGGTGGTTGAAGAGATTGTCAGCCACGGAAACAAGTTCAACATAGGCCTTGAAGCCGGTTCCAAGCCTGAGCTGCACGCCGTCTTGGCAACCAACATACAGGAGAACTCCCTCATCATCTGCAACGGTTACAAGGACGCCAACTACATCGAGCTGGCATTGCTTGCGCAGAAGATGGGACGGCGCATATATCTCGTGGTGGAAAAGCTCAACGAGCTGAAGACCATAGCCGACGTTGCCCGCCGCATTGGCATCGAACCCAACGTGGGCATCCGCATCAAGCTCGCCTCATCGGGGTCGGGCAAATGGGAGACGAGCGGTGGCGACCAGTCGAAATTCGGCCTGAACTCGTCAGAACTGCTCGAAGCACTCGATTTCATGGAGAACAACGACATGAAACAGTGCCTGAAACTCATCCACTTCCACATCGGCAGCCAGATTACCAAGATTCGCCGCATCAAGAATGCCATCCGCGAGGCCACACAATTCTATGTGCAACTGTCGCGCATGGGATTCGACATCGAGTTCATGGACATCGGCGGCGGCCTCGGCGTAGACTATGACGGCACCCGCAGCTCAGCCTCGGAAAGCTCGATGAACTACTCGATTCAGGAGTATGCCAACGATGCCATCTCGTCAATCGTGGATGCCTGCGAGAAAAACGGGTTGAAACAGCCCAACATCATCAACGAGAGCGGGCGCTCGCTGACAGCTCACCACTCGGTGCTGATTCTCGAAGTACTTGAAACGACATCGCTCCCTGAATGGAAGGACTCATGGGAGATTGCTCCCGACGCCCACGAGCTTGCCCGAGAACTTTATCAGATCTGGGACAACCTGAACCAGCCTAATCTCTTTGAGAGCTGGCACGACGCGTTGCAGATACGCGAGGAGGCTCTCGACCTTTTCAGTCTCGGACTTCTCGACCTGCGCACCCGCGCCCAGATCGAGCAGCTGTTCTGGTCAATCGCCCGCGAGGTTGGAGAAATGGCCGGGGCGATGAAACATGCCCCCGAGGAACTGCGCAAGGTCTCCAAGATGATTCCCGACAAGTATTTCTGCAACTTCTCGCTGTTCCAGTCGCTGCCCGACTCATGGGCCATCGACCAAGTGTTTCCCATCATCCCCATCTCGCGGCTTGACGAGAAACCCACAAGGACATGCACGATTCAGGACATAACCTGCGACAGCGACGGCAAAATCAACAACTTCATCTCAGTTCAAGGCGGCACGGCGAGCTCGCTCCCTGTCCACACAGTGAAACCGGGCGAACCTTACTATCTCGGCGTGTTCCTCGTGGGGGCCTATCAGGAAATACTCGGCGACATGCACAACCTGTTTGGCGACACCAACGCGGTTCACATCTCGGTCTACAAGGACCACTACGAAATCGAGAGGGTCATCGACGGCGAGACCGTGGCCGACGTGCTCGACTATGTGCAGTACAACCCCAAGAAACTGGTGCGCAACGTTGAGGCGTGGGTGACATCGTCAATGAAAGCAGGGAAAATAACCCCCGACGAGGGTCGCGAGTTCCTCAGCAACTACCGCTCGGGACTTTACGGATACACCTATATCGAAAAAGACTGATTCGCGCCCGCCATGCCACGATATTTCATGACTCTCGCCTATCGCGGCGCGCCTTTCCACGGATGGCAGTCACAGCCGGGTGAAGTGACGGTGCAGTCGACGATTGAAGACGCGCTGTCAGTCATCATGCGCCGTCCCGGCATGAAGATTGTCGGGGCGGGGCGCACTGACACCGGTGTCAACGCCCGCATGATGACAGCCCACTTTGACACGGAGTTGCCGATTGACAACGCCGAGGGGATAGTGCGCGGTCTCAACTCGCTTGTCGGGAAGGACATAGCCATCTACGACATACGCGAGGTCGCTCCGGAGTGTCATGCTCGCTTTGACGCGAAATCGCGCACCTACCACTACTATGCCATCTCAGAAAAATCGCCTTTTTTCTACCCGCTCAGCTGGAAGGCACCGGCAACGCTTGACTATGAGGCGATGAACCGCGCAGCTGCAATCCTCCTTGACACCGAGGATTTTACATCGTTCTCCAAGCTGCACACCGACACGAAGACCAACATCTGCCACGTCACCCGGGCCGAATGGGTGCCTGTCGAGGCCGTCCCCGGGGCGATGGTGTTTGTCATCACCGCTGACCGCTTTCTGCGCAACATGGTGCGCGCCGTGGTTGGAACGCTTGTCGAGGTTGGGCGCGGCAAGATGACTGTCGACGAGTTTGCCCGCGTCATCGATGCCCGCGACCGCTGCGCCGCCGGAACATCAATGCCTCCTCAGGCACTTTTCCTCTGGGACGTAACTTATTAGAATTGAGAATTGAGAATTGAGAATTGACAATGCATATCCCCCACTTCGTAACTCGTAACTCGTACCTCATACTTATATTCCTCCTCTTGTCATCTTGCGGGAGGGGGGCATCTACACGCGGCGACGAAGTCACGGGTGACACGCTGACCACATGCGCCCAACTGCTGACACTTGTCGATTGCGGCGACTATACCGTGGCCGACGTGCGCGACCCGTGGGACACGACCCGGCTGCTTGGCCGCTACATCCTCGTTGACCGCGACAGTGAGGTGCCCGGCAGCCTACCCGAGGGCGAGGTGGTCAGGGTACCGCTCGAAAATTCCATTGTCTACTCCGACGTCCATGCCCGCGCCATCGGCGAGGTAGGTGGCATAAAGGGGGTGGGGGGAGTCGCCGATGCCGGTTACTTCAAGACTGACGAGATTGTCTCGGGACTGGCCGACGGGAGTGTGACCGACATCGGCCCGGCCATGTCACCTTCAATCGAGAGAATCGTTGAAATGAACCCCGACGCGATACTGTTATCTCCTTATCAGAATGCCGGCCACGGTGCCGTAGGGCAGACCGGGGCGACGATTATCGAGTGTGCCGACTACATGGAATCGACACCGCTCGGACGCGCCGAATGGATAAAACTGCTCGGAAAACTCTACGGCGGCTACGAAAAGGCCGATACGATATTTGCATCCACCCGCGACCGATACGAGGCCCTGCGTCACAAGGCTGCGGCTGTCAGCACGCTGCCAAAAGTAGTGACCGAGCAGGTGACCGACGGGGTGTGGTATGTCCCCGGAGGATGCAGCTACATGGCACGTCTGCTCGGTGACGCTGCCGTCATTTACCCTTGGAGCGCCGACACATCGACCGGATCGCTGCAACTTGACTTTGCAACCGTCTTTGACCGTGCCCATGACGCAGAGTTCTGGCTGATACGCACTTGGGGACACGACCTGACACTCGCCGAGCTTAAAAGCAACAACAGTCTCAACGCCGAGATGGACGCCTTCAATAACGGCGGTGTCTACGCGGCCAATACGGCCGAGGTGCCCCTCTTTGAGGACTTCCCTTTCCACCCCGACCGACTGCTGCGCGAATACCTTGCCATCTTCCACCCATGCATCATGCATGGCGACACAACGCTAACCTACTATAAGAAAGTAAAATGACAACCGAAGGGGTATCACCGTCACGCGCAGCCGCCGCAATATGGATTATCGCGGCCGCAATTATCCTGCTGTTTGGCGGATGCCTCTTTTTCGGATCGGTCGACATACCGGCCGGCGCCGTCATCGACATCCTGACCGGCGGCGACGGAGGCAAGCGGTCATGGGAAGTCATCGTCGTGGGCGCGCGCCTGCCGATGGCCTGCACCGCGCTGATTTCGGGAGCCGCACTCGCCGTTGCCGGCCTGCTGATGCAGACAACCTTTGACAACCCCCTTGCCGGCCCGTCGATACTCGGTGTCTCCACCGGGTCAAGCCTCGGGGTGGCTGTTGTCATGCTTGCACTCGGCGGCAGTGTCGGAACCATCGGCCACTATTTCAGCGTGTTGCTCGGCGCTATGGCCGGGGCAATGGCAGTGCTGGTAGTGCTATTGCTGTTCTCACGCTTTATCCACAGCTCGGTCATGCTGCTGATTGTGGGCATCATGGTCGGCTACCTTGCGTCGTCGGCAGTCTCGCTGCTCAATTTCTTCTCGACACAGGAAGGTGTGCACTCATTCGTCATATGGGGACTCGGGTCGTTCTCGGGGGTCAACCTTGAACGACTGCCTGTCTTCGCCGCCGTCACCCTCGCCGTGCTGCTGCTGAGTTTTCTCATGGTCAAGCCGCTCGACGCGCTGCTGCTGGGCGAGCGTTATGCCGCCAACCTCGGAGTCGACATCCGCGCAACCCGCAACCGTCTGCTCCTTTTGTCGGGACTGCTGACAGCCGCCGTCACCGCCTTCTGCGGCCCCATAGGGTTCATCGGCCTCATTGTCCCCCATGTCGCCCGCATGGCAGTCAACACCTCGCGCCACATCTACCTGCTCCCGGCAACCGCCATGACAGGCTCGGCCATCGCCCTGTTTTGCTCCCTCATCAGTGTCATGCCCGGCTCGTGGGGCGTAATACCGGTGAACGCAATTACTCCCATAATAGGCGTTCCCGTAATCCTTTACATCATTCTGAAACGAAAATGACCCCGCCGAGTGAAATAATGACTACACACGGCCTCGCAGCCGGCTATCTCCCCGACAAGCTGATTGCCGACAGTCTCGACCTGTCGCTCAGCCGTGGCGACATGACCCTTCTGCTCGGCGCCAACGGTCGCGGAAAAAGCACCCTGCTCCGCACCCTCTCGGGAGCGCAACCCGCCCTCGCCGGGAAAGTATCAATCGCGGGAAAAAGCCTCGCCGACACTCCTGTCGCCGACATGGCGCGCCTCATCAGCCTTGTCTACACCGACCGCACCCATGCCGGGCATCTCACAGCCGCCGAGCTTGTCGCTCTGGGCCGACAACCCTACACCGGGTTCTTCGGCCGGCTCTCGGCCGAAGACCGCCGCATCGTCGACGAGTCACTCGACACCGTCGGGATGCTTCAGTTCAGCCGCCGATATGTCTCGACCCTCTCCGACGGAGAAAGGCAGAAAATCATGCTCGCCCGCGCCCTCGCCCAGCAGACCCCCGTCATACTCCTTGACGAGCCGACTTCGTTTCTCGACATCGCATCACGCATCGAAACGATGCAGATGCTCCACGACCTCGCAGCCGACCACGGTAAGGCCATCCTCCTGTCAACCCATGACATCGCCGAGGCACTACCCCTTGCAACCCATGCTTGGCTCATGGTCGAAAACGACCCCGCGCTCGCAGCTTCGTCGGCCATGATTACCGGCACCGTCCCCGAGCTCGTTGCCACGGGAGCCTTCGACCGCCTTTTCCCCCGCCGACCTGTCACCTTCGACCCGTCCACGATGACGTTTCGGTCAGTCAACCGATAAAATCGGCAGACTCATTTAAGATATTCTTTGAAAAATATTTCCATATTGTCAAAGGGTATCACATCCATGCGGTCGTAAAGGTCGGTATGGCTTGCTCCGGGGATAACCATAAACAGTTTGTTGTTCTCCTTTCCGGGAGTGACTGTAAGCCGCTTGTAGGCGTCACTGCCGAAATAAAACGAGTGGGCTTTCTCCCCGTGGACAATCATTACCGCACTTTCAATCTCGTCGGCACGGCTCATCAACGGAAAGTTAATCCACGGAATTACGGCAGTGACATTGCGGCCGCCGTTGGAATTGAGCGAGCGTGGATGATAACCGCGCGATGTCTTATAGTAGGCATGGTAGTCTTTGAAAAATTGAGGGGCATCCTCGGGAAGCACATCCGGTACGCCACCGCCAAGTTTCGGAGTGCCGCTGACGAAGTCGTCGGTTCGCTGAGCGGCAAGGCTCTTTCGCAATGCGTTACGAGCTTCCGCGCTGTCAGCACTGTCAAAGTAACCGTTGGAATCAACACGGCTCATGTCATACATGGTAGAGGCTATGGTCGCTTTTATGCGCGGATCGGATGCTGCCGCGCTGATAGCGATACCTCCCCATCCGCATATGCCGATAACCCCTACGGCTTCAGGGTTTACAGCAGGATTTGTGACAAGAAAATCGACTGCGGCGCTGAAATCTTCAGTGTTGATGTCAGGAGATGTCATATATCGGGGTTGTCCGCCGCTCTCGCCGGTAAAGGAGGGGTCAAATGCAAGCGTGTAGAACCCGCGCTCTGCCATCTCCTGAGCATACAACCCGGAACTCTGTTCCTTCACAGCTCCAAACGGGCCGCATATTGCGATAGCCGGAAGTGGTCCGTTTGCGCCTTTAGGAATGTAAACATCGGCGGCAAGCGTGATTCCATATCTGTTTGGGAAAGTAACCTTACTGTGCTCTACCTTGTCACTTTTCGGGAACACCTTGTCCCATTCAGTTGTCAGAGTAAGTTTTTTAACGTTAATCGTGTTGTCGTTGTTGTTCATTTCGGTAATATAAAAAAATCAGATTCTGTCACAAGCGGTGCTGTTTTCTCGGTACAAAATTACTCAGGTTTCAACCAAACGAAGCTACCAATATTGCGGCATGCCGTACCACAATTGCACATCATGCCGGTCTGCCCCGCCAAATCTTGTCGGAGGGGCCACAAAAAAGCGGATTCAGCGAAGTCTTTCCATAACTTCGCCGAATCCGGCTGATATATCTCAATATTTTTTCTTTACTTCACGATGCGCACTGAGACAGGCGTTCCTTCGACTTTGACAATGTAAAGGCCGCTTGCCAAAGCATTGAGATCGAGGCTTACCGATTCTACCCCGGCTGCACGGGCGACACATGCACCCGAAACCGAGTAAACCGATACCCCCGTCATTGCGGTGCTATTCACGGCAAGAATACCGTTGTCAAATGAATAGGTCACATCGCTGTCTCCCGACTCAATGGCCGAAATAGAGCTGCTGACATCAGAATATTCGCAATAGACTGTTTTGCTCACGTTTTCATACCCCTCTATTTCGGGATCATAGTCAAGCGCAACCATTTCCGAGATATTGCCATTGTCATCATACTCATATTCGTAACGCGCACCTGCGACCTGAATCAGACCCTCGCCATCACACACGTCTTCATAAATCACATCTTCGATAAGATTTTTGTACTCATCAAACGAATACATGTGAATGACGGTATAGGTCGGGTCAGGATAAGTGCAATTCCCATCGTCGTCGACATAAATATACCGGGTGTATCTTATGAATCCGTAAGGATTAGCTGAAAAATCCTGTACCATTGTCATGCGGCCGATCTGACTCTTGTCAAGGAACGACTCGTAGATAGTATAACTTCCGGGCTGCCGGTCGACATAATCCACCCACGCGTAACCGTCAATCCTGTCTTTATAGTATACGGTATAGGATTTGGCCCTGTTATTGCCGACTACGAATGACATCATACCGTCACCAAGCATCTGACCGTCGGTATCCTGCCATACGATGTCAGTATAATAGGTATTGTCATAAAGAGACCATGAAGGGTTGGCACTAAAGACGTCAGATTGATAATGGTAGAACTTTTCCGCCTTTCCGTCCTCGCCATATTCCCACTCTTGTTTATAGGTCGGTATCCACTCACCGCCGCTATTCAGCGACATCTGCCATTCCTGAATATTGCCGTCGGCGTTTCGGGTAATTTTTCGTTTCGTAGAGTAATAGTTGGAAACCCATTCAGATCCGTTGTAATCCTCACCGATGCGTTCTACCCAGTAATCATTGACCACATCGTCATAGACGAAACTCTTGCGGCTGTCGTCAATAGCTTCCCCGTCCTCAATATAACTGCCGAC
>CAMWRO010000007.1 GCA_947176615.1 uncultured Porphyromonadaceae bacterium | reverse complement strand
TGCGACGTGATTGAAAAATCTTTACAGATTTTATTTATTGGATGACATGTTTCCGGGGGTTGCGGTTTCGCAACCCCCGGCTATTCATAGAATAATCCTTACGGATTAAATATTACTCGGGGCAAAACTCAGTTTTGCAACACCCTTCTGCCTTAAACAACCTCATCACTCATAACTCTGACTTCTGACTTAATAATCAGCAGCTGATTTTGCGCTGGCGCAGGAGGTGGAAGAAGAGTTCGCGGAGGGTGGCGCGGTTGTCAGTGTAGACGCTTGTGGCGTGGAAGGATACCGAGCGGAACATTTCTCCGGTGTTTACGAGCGTAGTCATGCCGAGTTCTTTCTTCATGAACTCACATATACGGTCTGAATCGGGATTGGCTGAATAACCCATCGCCTCAAAATAACCCGTATCGCTCTTGACAAGGACAAATGTAAGGTCAATCTTGCGCGTCGAGCGGCCGTATTTTTCAAGATAGGCATTTAAAGATGCCAGTATTTCGGCGGGATTATAGCGCATGGGGCGCGGATTCTTTTCCTTCTGCCATTGTTCAAACTGCACCGTAGCCCTGACGCCGGGAGCCTGAGTGTCAATCATCAGCGGGTCGATGACAACGACGATTGACTGCACGTTGGTGTAGAAACGCATCGCATCGTCGTTGAGCGCGGTGTTGGTCGTGAACTGTTCGCCGGCGACATCATAGAAGTGCAGATGGTAGGGCACGAGGTGGTTGCTGCGCTTGAGCATCAGCTGCACGGCACGGTAGCTGGTGCGGCGGTCGGTCTGAATGTCACGGCGGGCGTGAATCTGACTGCTCTTTACCTCGACATCAAGGTTGCGGTCGGCATTGTCGACCTGCTCGATGTCGTCGCCAAATTCTTTAATCAGCTCCTCGAGACCGCTGAAAATAAGATAGGTCTTACCCACGCCGACATGCCCTACGAGACCGATGTGCACGTCGGTTCCCACCGAGTGGACTCCGCTTGTGTTAATCATCGCGCCGCAGGCACGGCAACGGCGGTCGAGACGGTCGCGGCCGTTGAGCAGCATCGTCGGGATGCGGTATTCGGGAATATCGAAACGGTCATAGTGGGTGTGGTGGAAGCTGCCGTAGATTCCGGGACGCAGACTCACGGGATGGGGGGTACCGTCGATGATATAGTCATAGTCGGCATGTTTGCCACACTGGGGACACGGGCGGTTGATGCTGTAAATCTTGGTGAACACCCACTCGGCCCCTGTCAGCAACAGGTTGAAGATGATGATGACGAGCGCAAAGGCGACAAACAGCGCTATAGGTGCAAAGACGATGAGAACAATGACATCCCAGAAATTGGTGAACAGTCCGAGGCCGAAACCGAAGAAATTGGCCGACTCAAGGAAGTTCTCGCCCCAGCCGACAAGCATCTCACCGGTGCGTTCAATCCATTTTTCACAACTGATCAGGAATATACCCACGATGAGGGCAAGGCATCCCATCGGCTCTTTGCCAAACAGGGCGAGACCGCCGAGGATGGCGAGAATCCACCCGAGATAATAAAGACACCACAGTATCCCCTTGACAACCCACATGAGGCCCCAGAATATACCGCCCACAATCAGCAGGACGAGAATCGAGGCGATAAGTCCCACGAGGATGCACCCCATCGTGTAAAGGACGGCCTGATAAGGGCGCCAGTTGTACATCCACACGCGTTTCATGCCGTTGGCCCCCGGCTCGCCGAGCAGGTTTTCATAGGCCCCGAACTCCCCGGCCCCGTACCATATCGCGAAACCGGCCCCGAGGATGGTGAGGACAATCATGATGACAAACATCGTGGTGGAACTTGTTCCGAGCGTGTAGGGTGCCATCTTGAAACGATAGGAAAGATTGTCAAAATAGCGGTCGATGCCACTCCGGCCCGGTGCGGAATCGTGACTGACCGCTGCCATGACGGGCGCAGCCGCGGCGACGGCCTCGTTTTTGAGGTAAGGGCCGTCATAGTAGCTGATTTCGCGGGTAATGGTCTCAAATGTCTTGGGGCGGCTCCACTTGTTGGGTTTCACCTTTCCGACAGCCTTTATCCAGTTGCCCTCGTCGTCAAACTTATAGGTATAGTTGATTGTCCGGATTTCTTTACCGTCACTGTCAAAGTCGGTTCGGGTGGCCATCAGTCCCTTTTCATCATAATTGATTGTGGATGAAATCCACGGGTAGCGCACCTGCTTTACCGAAGGCAGACCCTCGGAAGTATATTCATAATATATCGACATGCTCATCGTGTCACGGGTGGACAGATGCTCCGTCACGCGTCCGGCTTCGTCATAAGTGAAATAGACATCGGAAGGATTTGCACTGTCAATGTCGCTGAAATGGATGTGGGTCAAGTCGCCTTCCTCGTTATACTCGGCCTTGACCATGTCGTCACCGACCGCCGAAATGACGCCGAATTCATCGTAGGCATACGCACGGTTGCCGTTGTTGTTGCTTTCACTGATAATTCGTCCTTCCGAGTCAAAAGTCATCGAGGTGACTATCTCGGGGCCATTTTTGTCAGTACCGGCGACGGTGGTGACAATCGACTCCACCCCCTTCTCCCCGGCCGAAGCCTCGGCGAGGTATCCGGCGCTCATTGCCGAATGACGCACCGGCTTGCGGCTCTCACAGGCTGTCATGACCACGACGGCCAGCAGGAAGATAATAGTTCTATAAATTACACTGTGTTTCATAATTACTTGAATAGGTTGCGGAAAGTACGCGCGATTTTCGCAGACATTTTACAGCTGTCAAGGACAAATTTGGAGAGTTCCTTGTCAGGACACTCGGCGGCAAACTTCTTGCGCTCCTCGTCGGGCCAGTTCAGACGGTTCATGATGTCGCTGACACGACTGTCACGCTTGGCGGGATGCTGGATAAATTTTCCCCATGTCACCCACACCATCGTGCTTATCCAGCTGTTGCTCAACGGATAGCAGTCGCTTGACAACGCCATTGCCATCAACTCGTCATTGGTGCCGCCGCAATCTAACCATCGGTCATAAATGCCTGAGAAAAAGGCATCACTGACATGCATGTGGACCGCCGTGGTAAACAGCGCGAGGCCGACATGCTTAGGGACCTCCCCGTTGTAGAGCGCGATGAATCCTTTTAACAGCGACATGTCATTGTCGTTGAAAATTGTCGGGAACGCAGCCATCGCCTCAAGAATGACACGCACTTGCGGCCCGGGACGGTTGATTGCCTCGTGGAAAAGCGGACTGAACAGGTCATGAAGGATACCGAGGCGGCCGATGGCTGCCGGAGTGAGACCGCCGATAAAATTCAGCGTCTCCTTGGCGCCACGCAGCGCGTCGAGGTCCATCCTCTCCTTAAATGTCTTGTCAATCACAGGTTTCAAGGCTGTAATAACAGCCGCGTCATCCATGCTTGCCGAAATCAGCTGAGTGAAAACCTCCTGACGCGACACCCGGGCAACCGCTGCGACAGTGACGGGAAGTGACGGAATGCGACCGGGATAGGTCTTCATATACTCGATAAGTACAGGCGCACTTGTCGAGACGGGAAAAAGACGGCCAATCAGCTGCTCGCGGGTGACAGGATTCATGCGCGAGTTGAGAATGGCCGATATGATTGCGTCGGCATGGTCACGGTAAGAGTCGCCATAATAAAAGTTCAACAGCCTTTCCCACAGCGACGGGTCGTCGAGCTGCTGAAGGGCATTATAGAAGTCTCCGTCACACGCCACGTCGCCGCGGGCGATGATTGCAAGAATCGTGTCGATTGTCTCGGGGGTGACAAGGCTGGCGGCATAGGAGTGAACCCCCATGACGAGCTTGGTGACGCGGGTGCGGGCGGCGGCGGTCAGGGCGAGTGTCCCGGGTGCGAGCTCGCGCAGGGCAGCCACGGCACTTATCGCGCCGTTAATCTCCGAGGGATTTTCGCTGTAAATCAAGGCATGGTTAACAGCCTCGTTCATCTTGCGGTCTATCACCGAGCGGTCAGCCGCCGACAGTGACACACCGGCAACGCTCGTCAAAAACCGGCGCGTAATCTCGGTCACGGCGACGGTATCATCGGTATTGACGGCGAGAAAGAGGTTGTAAAGAAACGCGTAATCGGGAGCCGACTTGTGGTCGGTATTCAGGAAAAATTCCACGATGTCGCGGCCACGCGCGGTATTTCCGGCGGCATAAGCCTCGACGGCACGGGTTATAAACGGGTTAGGGTCGACATTCTTCATCGTGCCGCCGATAAGGTCGACGGTGACATAGTTGTTCTCGTAGAGGGGGAGGTAGTTGTGCTCGTTGACCACGATGATGTCATGGTCGGCGGGGACGCCGTAACCCTTCATGAAGTTGGTGATGAAACGCATGTCGGCCATCATCGGTGCCGGCATCGCGGCAAATACCCCCATAACCTTGTCGACATCGGCAGCGGGTGCCTTGACAATAATCTTTTTCAACTCGTCAGCCTTTCCCGTGGCGCGATTGAGGGCGGCCTGCATCAATCCGGCGACGATATTGACAAATGCCGGATCGACCGGGGGCACCGCGTCGGGAATATCTATCCCGCGCGGCTCCAACAGCGCGGCATCGCCTGTCAGCAGCGCGGCTAGCTCGGCATTGTCACGGCGCATGGTGTAGTCGCCGGGCACGAAAAATCCACCCCGGGTCATTGCCGCAAAGAGCGACGGGGCGGGCAGCCTGTCAATCACGAGCGCGTGGGTATAATAATTGGAACCGACACGCGAATAAACGCTTCCGTCAAGGAAGAAACCGTAGTCACTCGCGATGTAGACAGTCCGTGACGCAATCCACCGTGTCAAGCCGTCATCACCCTTGAAAGAGCTGAAGGTATAGGCCGGGGGATATTTGTAGACCACGCGGGGATCGGCCTCAATATCTTCGAGTGCGAGCTGCCGCTCGGGATTTACCTGATAGCCGGGAAGGCATCGGGACGCAATCGAAGATACAAGACCGGTATCCATCCCGGCTGTAAAAGTGCGCACTCCGAATCCGTCGTTCCCCGTAAGGGCCGACTTCTGGTTGGAGGCGTAATAAATTTCTTGGCAGGAGAGTTTCATCTTACTTTTTGATTGGGAATGAATACTTTAGCTGGTGCATCACCCACACGAGCGGGTCAAGGACGCGATAGGGCCGCAGGTTGCGCACCTCTTGGTTGACCGGAGAATCACCGAGAGCCGAGATTCCGAAGAAATGGTGGTTGCTGTACTGGGCGGCGTTGTTGACAAAGTTGGTACACCTCCACGCCTGAGCCGAAAGCACACCCGCCATTCCGTCGTGGACGCTTTCGAGGTCATCGAGGTCGACCCCTTGCCCGTCGAGAAACGCGCTGTTTTGCTCGGCCGACATATTGGCCGGGCTCGCGTCATTAAAAATGTCGCGGTTGAGCAATATCGCGTCTATCTTGGTAAAGACAAAGGCCATCGGTTTCTTGAAATGCTCATTGTCACTGCGGGTGATGAAATACTCGCGCACCTTGTTGAATATCTCGAAGAACTGGGTGGGAGAAGTCAGTTCGGGAAGATTCATCTTGTCTTTCAGGCGGTCATGCACAAATGGGACGTTGAAAGTGTCGAGAAGGAAAATAGTAGCGTCAGACACGGCAAGATATTTCACATTCTCCTCCAGTTTCTTGGGGTCCATGAAATTCTCGCCCGCCGTATCGTAAAGCACGAGGAAAAGCGGGTCCTTGCCTTGCTGTACAATCTTGTAGATAAGCGGAATGCGGCTGCGCGGGTCCTCGATGGCGGTAGCGGCCTGAACACGCCCCTTGCGGTAGAGGATATTGTAGAAGTCGTTGAGGTAACGACGCTCGGTTGTGTTTTCCTCGCGGTCAGCCCACGGCGACGGGAGGATTCCGAGATTGCCGAGGTAGTCGCAGTTTTTCATCAGCTCGTCGACAAGCACGGTGATATAGTTGGTCTTGCCGCTTGAACGCGCACCGACAATCGAGATTATCACCCCCTTTTTCTCGACCATCTCGCGGTCAAGAAGGTTGTGGCAGTGGGGACACATCACATTATAGGCTTTTTCGCCGCAATCGGGACACTTGGCCGACTTGGGGACGCGGTCGAGCAGTCGCGACATCAGCGAACTTTGCTCGACGGCGGGCAGTTCCATGTGTGGAGTCCCCCAGTGGTCTTGAAGTTGCCGGTCGGGCGCGGGTGTGTGGGCACGGGTGTTGGTGCAGCGGAAAAGGACCTCGCTGCGACTGAATTTTTTGAAACAATAGGGACAGGCTATGGAACTCATTTACTTTATTTTGCGTGATTCAGGTGATATTGAAAGAAGTGACGCCATCGCGCGGTCGGCTGCAACGAGACGGAAGAAAAGCGGGCGGCTCTTGTCACGGCGGCTGTAGGTGAAGTCAAAACTCTGCGCCGCGCCGGGGGTGATGACATTGGCCGGAATGGTGAAATCGGGAATCGAGTTGACAAGGTCTGACGGGATTATTCCCTCGCCGATAAGCAACGCGAGGCTGCACGGCAGCGTAGAATCGCACTTGATCGTGAGGCTGTACTTGTCACGGCCGAAAAGGCCGCCTAATTTCGCCTCGCTGCGCACGTCGGAGAAATTTACCCTGACGGCCTTGAGCGAGAGTGTTTTTTCAACCGGGTCGCTCGTGACAGGTCCTTCGGGGGTCTCGATGAGTGAACGGAGCGACACGCGGATGGATGCCGCACTGTCGGGGAAGTCGATTTTGAGCTGTGCGGGCGACGAGGAACGGATGTCGCGGGTGACGAGACGGCCGTCGCCAATCTGCCACTCGGCACGCACGGCGGGCGTCGTGCCCCATTTCCACCGCAGGTTCACAAAGTTGTCGTTCTTGTCGACGGTCACATCCTCGGGCTGCTTTATCGAGTCGACCCTGACGGGACGGCCCGCGACACCCATGTTTCCGACAACGGTCACGGGGAGATAGTAGCGTATCCCGCAGAAGTCCTTGCGCAATTCCACCATGTTGCCTGTAAAGGAAACAGCGGGACTCTTGATGCGGTCGATCGAGACGGTCTCGTTCAGGGTACATGTCCACGGGCGGTCGGCGACATAGATGGTCAAGGCCCCCTTGGCGGGAGGTGCCCACGTCAGCCTGATGCGGTCACCCAAGTCACTGAGACTCAGCTCGACCGGGCGCGGTGGCGCGGTGGGCGCAAGCGTCATTTCCACACCGGGACTGTAGAGTGTCTTGCCGGTTATGTCGCGGTAGAGGGTGACAAAACGGTAACGGTAGTTGCGGTCAGGGGTGAGCGACGCGTCGATATAGGATGTGCCGGTGACTGTCTTGACAGGCGCGCCGTCGCGGAACAGCTCGATTCCTTCGGCACCGCGAGGGAGCTTGAAACTGAACTTTATCTGCCGTTCCTCGACCACGGCGAGAATATCGTCAAGGTCAATGTCGGCGACCACGAGTGCCGGGGAGGGTGTCACCGCTCCGGCAACCGAGATAATGTCGCCACACATGGAGTAGACGGCATAGAAATAGCTCGTTCCCGCAACAGCCGTGGTGTCATCAATCGACGATGCCGCCGTCTCGCCGACGAGAGTTCCGTCGGTAGCCGACGAGGGCCGGGCCCCCTCCTTGCGGATGACGCGGTAATTGATGAAGTTGCTCTGATGACGCGGCCACGAAACTGTGACATTCTTACCCCTGACGACAGCCGTGGCCGATGCCGGGGCGGCCGGAGGGGTCATGCGCAGCTTGTCGGCCGCGGCACGGCAGTCGGGCGCGGTGGCGAGAGCTTTCAGGTAGAGTTCGAGGCGGGCATTGGGGTCACGGGCGGTCTCGGCCTGACGCACAAATGCGTCGGCCTGTGAGACGGCGGTTTCCACCCGCGAGCGGAGCGCGTCGGCCTCGGGAGTGTTGGGGAGCGATGACAGCCGCTCGGCGGCGGCATAGAATTTCTTGTCGCTGACAAGCGCGGTGATGTCACGCACGGCATTGGCGGCGGCATTGCGGGCGCGTTCCACTTTTTCGGCCACGGGGGCGATGGCGCGGTAGCCGGGCCACTGCTTTCGGGCCGCGGCGAGATAGCGGACAGCCTCGTCGAGATTGTTGTAGCGCAAGGCGGTCTCGGCATTGGCGACATTGACCTCGGCCTGAGGCATCTCGCCGATGGCAAACCCGCACTTCATGCACCGCAGTTCTTCGTGGTTGTCGCTCTGTCGGCCGCAAGAGGGACATGTCACGACGATGGGCATCGCGCATGTCTTGCAAGCCGAGGCCCCGGCAGGGTTGATTGAGCCGCAGAAACGGCAGATTTTCGTCTCGCCGCCATCCTCCATGACGGTAAGTCCGAGCGTTTCGGCCTCTTTATATATGTAATATTCGGCTCGCTCACGCGGAATGCCGGCGCGGGTACAGGTCTGCAACAGCGCGCCATACTGGGACGGGGCCACGACCTTGACGCTGCCCATCGCGATAGCCTTCATCTGCTCGCGCACAGGGGCGAGTCCGGCATTGGCGAGTGCCTTGTCATAACCGGCGCGTTTCGCCGGGTCGAGCAGAAGGCTTTTGGCCTGTCCGACAAGCGACGACATGGTGGTTCGCATCTCCAGCGCCCCTTCGGTCTGACTGCGCAGGTAGAGGTCGTCACACACACGGGAAATCTGCGCCCGGTCAGCCTTGGACGACAGGCTCAGCCACTGGTACAAGTCTTTCTTGCCTACCTTTTCAAGCAACTCGCGCACGGTTTTCATCACAAGCGGGTCGGTCTCGCGCACGTTGGGGTCCTCCGTGTAGCTGAACGACCGCTTCCCCTTTACCTTGGCACCGAGTATCGCGAGGATGCGCTGCTCGTCGAGGCCGGGATTGGCGGCAACGAGTTTTTTAAGCTGCGCCTCCTCGATGAGGCCGTTGACAACGTAGATTGCAGCATCACGGCGCAGTTGTTCCTCTCTTTCGCGGCGTTCCTGCTCGGCGATACGGCCATAGGCCGCGGCGTGTTCGTCGATAATGGCGGGATTGCGGTCGACATCAGCCTTAATCTGCTTGAAATGTTCATAACGCGGCCCGATGTCGCTGCGTTTCAGTCGCAGCTTGTTGAGCGATGTGACTTTCTTGTCGAGCGCGTCAATGACGGCCTGACGCGGCATGGGCGGCGTCAGGTCAAGTTCCTTGAAGATATTGTAGGTAGACATAATTCGGTTTTTAAGGCATGGGACAGCATCGCGCCTCGGCACGAAGCTATCCCATGCCCGTATATGTGTGTGGGGGGAGAATGTTATGAAACACCCTCTTAATCTCTCATGCGCATGCCCTGCACCTGACCGATGGCCTCGTTGAGCATCTGCTCGGTCATGACGTGCTGGAGCTGCACTTCCATGTGGACGGTGCGGCCTCCGGTGTCATCCTTGGCATCAATCGACATGAAACCTTCGCCGTTAATCTTGATAATAATCGAGATGGGTGAGTTCTTGGGAAGATTGGGTGGCAGCGGCTGGAGGTAGTCGGAAACGAGCGGAGTGTTGTCGTCGTCGGGAACGATGTTTTCGGGAGTCTGGTCCTCCTTATAGTCGTTTTCAAAGAGTTCGATGAACACTTTCGACTGATTGTCGGCCACGGTGCGTGCCCCGATTGACATTTCCAAGGGGATAGACGCCTGCTTGAAAATCTGGTTGTAGACATGAGGCACATCGTTTTCGTCGACAAAGCGGATTCCGTAGCTCTTGGAAACGACATTGCGGATTTCCATAGGCCGGGCCGGACCTTCGCCGATGCGGGGACCGCCGGGGCGCTTGCCGCCGTCGCCACCCTCGCCGGGTTTATAACCGCCATTGGTGAAGATTTCCCACTCGGCGATGTTTGTGCCGAAGATAGCGGCACCCTTGGCAACCGATTCGTCGGGTTCGTGAACCTCGATGGGGGTAGTCGGGAATTCCATCGCGAGGCGTTCCTTGATCTGAGGCATCTTGGTCGAGCCGCCGACGAGGAGAATCTTGTCGATGTGGGTCACACCCTTCTTGGCAGCGTCAGCCATCGTGTCGCGTGTCTTGTCGATGGTGCTCTGGAGCAGACCGGCGGTGAGGGTGTTGAACTGCTCGCGGGAGAGGTTGACGCGTTCTCCCTCGAAACGGATAGAGGTTGCGTCGCGCTGCGAAAGCTGTTTCTTGGCTGTTTCCGACTTCAGTTCGAGGTCGCCGAGCTTGATGCTGTCTTCGAGAATCGAGTCGGCACTCTCGCCTGTGGCCGAGCAATACTGGTCGACGATATAGTTGGTAATAACCTCATCCCAGTCCTTTCCGCCGAGATGATGGTCACCGCCGGTGGCGGCCACCTCGATAACGCCGGGTTTCACCGAGATGATGGTGACGTCAAATGTTCCGCCACCGAGGTCATAGACCATGATGGTCTGCTCACCTTCGGCCTTCATGCCGTAGGAAATCGCGGCGGCAGTGGGTTCCTGAAGGATGGCGAGAACGTTGAGACCTGCAATCTCGCCGGCTTTCTTGGTTGCCTCGCGGGCATCAAGACCGAAGTAGGCGGGACAGGTGATGACCACGTCGCGCACCTCCTCGCCGAGAACGAGCGACGCGTCATTGGCGAGCTTTTTAAGAATCAGGGCCGACACGGTCTCGGGCTGATATTCCTGACCGTTGGCGCTGAAAGAGAAGTCGCGTGTACCCATCTGCCGTTTCACAGCCGAGCAGACAAGTTCCGGGTCAGAGCCAAGGGCCTCCTTTGCAACCTGACCTACCGAGAAATTCTCGGCATTTTCAAAGAACACGACCGAGGGGGTCACTGGAGAGTTCTCCTGATTGGGGACGGTGACGGGCTTGCCGTATTCATCGACATAGGCGATACAGGAGTAAGTCGTGCCAAGGTCGATACCAAATATTTTTCCCATAGATGCAATGATGTGATTGTGTGGGTTATGATTGAGTTTTCTGTTTATACTTATATATAGATACCATTTCGGGGCGCAGTATCACTCCGTTCCAGCGATAGCCGCGGCGCAGACGCTCGACGATGCGCTTGTCATTGTCCACCTCGGCACACTCGACGGTTTTCACCACGCGCTGTGTGGCCGGATTGAACACCGGAGTCTCGTCACTGTAGATTTCCACGCCGTTCATTTCAAGCATGTCCTCGATGTCGAGCGGCAGATTGTTGATAAACTGCCTCATCTTGGCCGGGTCGGGATTGTCGCCCTGCTCGGCGAGACGGGTGATGAAACCGTTGGTATCATCAAGAAGGCTTATAGCACTCATGATGAACGGCTTGAGCAACTTGGCGTAAATATCGGTCTTATAGGACGCCAGCTCGGCATACATCTTGTCAAAAAGCGCGTCTTTGTGCTCATCGCGCGCAAGACGGTCGTCAAACTTCTGCATCAGCTCGTCAAGCCGTGTCATCACGGCCCCGGCATTGACTACCGGAGAGGCAATCTCATTAACAAGCACCTCCGGACCACCGGAAAGGTCATCGTCCATATCACCCGGGTTCTGAGGGAAAAGGTCGGGAACCGGCACATCGGCCACCGAATCGAGGATAACAATATCAGACAATGATTCAGAAGCCTCATCGACTTTATAAGGAGCATTCTCATTGTCAGGATTGAAATCGGGTGTTGTGAATTTAACGTCGAGGTTCTCTTTCTTTTCCATGGCAATAAACGGGGTTATGTGTGCTGTTTCCGGCAAAATGCGTGTTAAGCCGAATACAAGGTTAATAAAAGGGTGATTTATTATGTGCAAACATAGTAAATTTTCGCCTAATCCCGCAAACCGTTAAGCATTATTAACAACCCACCCGTCAATTTAACCCTCCCGGGAGGGAAACAACACCTCAGTCGCACCTCAAAACCATTCCGCCCGCACAGCGAACTTAAAATTCCCCTGTTTTTCATGGTTAAGCGATAAAAAATCAGTACCTTTGCAATCTTGTAAGAGAGAAATACAACAATCAATTAAAAATACTATATAATCATGGCTAAAAAGGCTTTGTTAATGATTCTTGACGGGTGGGGCATCGGCAACCACTCAAAGAGTGACGTTATCTTCAGCACTCCCACCCCCTACTGGGACTATCTTCTCAACACCTATCCCCACTCGCAGCTTCAGGCTTCGGGTGAGAACGTCGGTCTCCCCGACGGCCAGATGGGCAACAGCGAGGTGGGACACCTCAACATCGGTGCAGGCCGCGTGCTCTATCAGGACCTTGTGAAAATCAACAAGGCTTGCGCTGACAAGTCGATTCTTGAGAACCCCGAAATCGTCTCGGCATTCACCTATGCCCGCGACAACGGCAAGGCCATCCACTTCATGGGTCTGACCAGCAACGGCGGCGTCCACTCGTCGCTCGACCACCTCTATGCCCTCTGTGACATCGCCAAGCACTACGGTCTCGAAAAGGTATATATCCACTGTTTCATGGACGGTCGTGACACCGACCCCCGCAGCGGCAAGGGTTTCATCGAGGAAGTTCAGAACCACTGCAAGCAGAGCGCGGGCGTTATCGCGTCGATTATCGGCCGTTACTATGCGATGGACCGTGACAAACGCTGGGAGCGCGTCAAGGTCGCATATGACCTGCTCGTCAACGGCGAGGGCACTCAGGCCACCGACATGGTTCAGGCAATGCAGGATTCCTATGATGCCGACGTTACCGACGAATTTGTAAAGCCTATCAACAACTCTACAGTCGACGGCACCATCAAGGAGGGCGACGCTGTAATCTTCTTCAACTACCGCAACGACCGTGCCAAGGAGCTGACCATCGCGCTCACTCAGCACGACATCCCCGAGGCCGGAATGAAGACCATCCCCGACCTCCAGTATTACTGCATGACCCCCTACGACGCATCGTTCACCGGCGTTCACATCCTTTTCCCCAAGGAAAACGTCGAGAACACCATCGGCGAATATCTGTCATCTCTCAACAAGAAACAGCTCCACATCGCCGAGACCGAAAAGTATGCCCACGTCACCTTCTTCTTCAACGGCGGACGCGAGGCCCCCTATGAAGGCGAGGAACGCATCCTCGTGGCATCACCCAAGGTTGCGACCTACGACCTGAAACCCGAAATGAGCGCCTACGAGGTAAAGGACCAGCTCGTGAAGGCTATAGAAAGCGAGAAATTCGACTTCATCGTTGTCAACTATGCCAACGGTGACATGGTAGGCCACACCGGCATCTACGAGGCCATCGAGAAGGCTGTCAAGGCTGTCGACGAATGCGTGCGCGACACTGTCGAGGCTGCGAAGAAAGCCGACTACGAGGTTATCATCATCGCCGACCACGGTAATGCCGACAACGCCGTCAACCCCGACGGAACGCCCAACACGGCCCACTCGCTCAACCCCGTGCCCTGTGTCTATGTGACCTCGCGCGAGGGTGCCGCAGTGGCCGACGGCCGTCTTGCCGACGTCGCTCCCACCATCCTTAAAATCATGGGTCTTCCCCAGCCTAAGGAAATGACCGGAAAGGCTCTTATTTAAGTTCAATAAGTTTAAGGTTTGGGTTTAAGGTTTAGATAAGAGTCAGATTCGCTATTATCAAAACCTTAAACCCAAACCTTAAACATACACACGAACACGACCAAAAATGGAATCAATCAAGCACTTGTTCAAGGTGGGACTGGGGCCGTCGAGCAGTCACACGATGGGGCCTCGTCAGGCCGCACTGCTGTTCCTTGACGAAACCAAGGGAGCGGCATCTTACCGCGTGACCCTCTACGGATCGCTTGCCGCAACCGGCAAGGGACACATGACCGACGCGGCTATTCTCAACGTGCTGACACCCGCCGCGCCGACCGAAATCGAATGGCAACCCGACATCTTCCTCCCCTTCCACCCAAACGGGATGAAATTCACCGCGCTTGATGCCGAGGGGAAAGAGACGGCTACCGAGACCTTCTACTCAATCGGCGGCGGCGACATCCTGCGCGAGGGAGAAGAACGGAAACCCGCCGAGAGCATCTATGGCATGACCAAGATTGCCGACATCCTCGCGTGGGCCGAGAAATCGGGCCGATCCTACTGGGAATATGTCGACCAGTGTGAAGATTCCGACGTGTGGGACTATCTCGCCTACGTCTGGCAAGTGATGAAAGAAGCCGTCGAGCGCGGCATCGAGGCCGAGGGAGTGCTCCCGGGCGGTCTCGGTGTGCGCCGCAAGGCTGTCAGCTACTATGTCCATGCAGCCGGCTACAACAGCAGCCTTAAAAGCCGCGGACTGGTCTATGCCTACGCCCTCGCCGTGTCAGAGGAGAATGCCGCAGGCGGCAAAATTGTCACCGCCCCGACATGCGGCTCCTGCGGCGTACTGCCCGCAGTGCTCTACCACCTCAGCACCTCCAAGGGATTTTCGGACAAGCGGATACTCCGCGCCCTCGCGACAGCCGGACTCTTCGGCAACGTCGTGAAATTCAACGCCTCGGTATCGGGAGCCGAAGTCGGCTGTCAGGGCGAGGTCGGCGTGGCCTGCGCAATGGCGGCCGCCGCATCCTCGCAACTGTTTGGCGGCACACCGGCACAGATTGAATACTCGGCCGAGATGGGACTGGAGCACCACTTGGGACTGACGTGCGACCCGGTGTGCGGCCTCGTGCAGATACCCTGCATCGAGCGCAACGCCTACGCCGCCGCCCGCGCCCTCGACTCAAACCTCTACTCAGCATTCAGCGACGGCAAGCACTCCGTATCATTTGACCGCATCGTGGAAGTCATGAAACAGACCGGCCACGACCTCCCGAGCCTCTACAAAGAGACCGCCAAGGGGGGCCTCGCCGCCATCGGATAAAACAAAATTTCTCCATATAAAAAACCGGGGGCCGAATCAGCGAGATTCGGTCCCCGGTTTTATCAGAACGCTCTATAAGGCGTTATTTTACCAACACTTTCCTGACTGTAGCGGCAACCTTGACGATGTAGACACCGGGCGTCAGGCTGAATGACTCCTCGCCGTCAACCGACTGAGCTACCACCAACCGACCGTCGGGGGTATAGATGCTTACGGGGCATTCAGCGGCCGTCTTGACTACAATCGCGCCCGGGATGGTCGAAATCTCGACATCGGCGTCGGCACCGACATTGGCAACACCGACCTGCGACGCATCAACATCGACAACGTTGGACAGACGGCCTTCGCCGGTGTCAAACAGCGGAGCGACGGCATAGGAATGAACTCCGTCAAGAGGCTCTGAATCGGTGAACGACGTTGTTTCGGAAACACCGATAAACTCACCGTCGCGATAGATGTTATAACCCTTGATTTCAAGCTCACGAGAGTTGCGCACGGGAGAGTAGGTAACATCATCAAGCCACAGGCCGAAGTAGGACCGGTGGTGACGGATAGCGAAATAACGGGCATCGTCGGGGAGGGCGATACGGTAACGGTTCCACTGAGCCATGTTGTCGAGCTCAATCGTCTCAATGACGGTAAACCGGTCAGGGTTCTGGGTAGTGGTCGAGTAAAGAATCTCAGCGGCCTCATTGCCACCATAGGTGTTGACAGGTTGTTTCAGATAGAACACAATGTCAGAGCCACCGGCCACTTCCTCGGAAATGAGCCAGTCGTCATTGGCGGGGGTGACATACTCATCCTGACCGGGAATAGAACCATCACTGCACATACTCATCAGGCACATATAACCATTGTGAGCGGCAACGTCGTCGCCAAGCAATCCGGCCAGCTGCGGATCCCATACTTGCCAAGCCTTGGGCGAATACCAGTTGGCAAACGACAATCCATAACGGATTCCCATAGTGCGCTGTCCGTCGCCGTCGTAGAGAACCCACTCTCCCATGTCAGTGATAGTGAACACAGGGTAGTCGTCAAAGCTATCGGTTATCGATGGACTCCATGATGTAGACGGTGCATCCCATGACAGATTTACCGCATTGCTGCCGCCGACACCTTTCAGTGTCGTGACACCGGGATAAGGACTGGTCAGAACGGTGCATTCAATTTCAGCACTGAAATTATCGACAGGTCGCAGGTCAAGGTCGTAATCGACGCGGGACTTATACAGATGCTTGTCGCCGGCCTCAGCCGCGGTGGGTGCCTCTATCGCAAATTCATAAGTGCCGACCTCGCCCGCGCTGAGATTCAGATTATCCAATATAGCCACATCAGCTCCGTCACACACAAGGAAAACACTGAAACCCGATGCATCCTTCTGCCCTTTGTTTCGGACTTTTACAGTGAAAACCGCGCCGTCAAGACCAATTTCCGAAGGACCGTCAAACGAATCAAGCGCCAGATTGTTGTCAAGACGGTCATCCAGCGAGATGTTGTCAACATACAGGCGGCTGTTCTTGTCGTAGGTCAACGAATGCAACTCGACCGAGACAAAGTCAGATGCCTCGGCCTCGATGGGCCAAGTGTATTCTTTCCATCCTTTTTCACCGTCACAGGGCGCAAGCTCGGCTATCTCGATCATGCGGTTGTCGTTGACACGGTATCCGACAGTCATCTTGGTCCGAGGGTCAGCCGCCGGGTCATGGTAGAATGACAGGGTGACATAGGGTTGCAATGAACCTGCCATCGACACTTTGGGAGTCCCGAGAATACCTATCGACGAACCGGCGTCATCGCTCCATTTACAATACTGAAGGAATCCTGTCCCGGCATCAGCCGATGTTACCCCTTCATGTTCATTAGACACAATCCATGAGCCGTTATAATCGGTGAGGACGATGTTGCTCCACTCGCCTGAAAGATAACTCTCGAAGTTATCGATTATCGGGAAGTCATAAAGTTTGCCCAGCGACACCATGACTGTGTCACGCGCGCCGACACCGGCATCACTGCATGCCTCGACAACGTAGGTGCGCGATGACTGGGAGCCGGTATATTCCCGGCGGTCCATATAGGCAGTCTCGGCGACACCTGTGGCAACCGTTTCAAGGCTGTAGGGCGACGGGCCGCTATATATATTATAACGTAGCGAAGACTGATCGACATAACCGCCATTGAGTCCGGTGACGGGAGCCTCCCATGTCAATGTCGCATTGCTGTTGGTCTCGTCGCCTTTAGCCTCCAAGTTGACGGTTGATGCGGGACGGTCATGGCCGATATATGCCGATGCTTTACCGACGAGGCCGCGCCCTTCGGCATTTACGGCACACAAGCGGTAGGTCATCATCCCCTGACCGGCCTCGGTATCGGTCCACGAAATTTCTTTGCCGGGAGCCACATCGGTAATGATTGCTACCGGTTCGGTCTCATTCCCGCGATAGATTTCAACAGCGTCAAGCGAGGAAAGCTCGTCGCCGTTGCATGTAGCCACAGGCGCAGTAGCCTTGATTGTAGCGGTCAGCGCCCCCGCCGGGTCGGCTGTAACCGATATGGCCGTCATTACGTCGGGGGCATCGACTGACGCGGCATCGATAACTCTCAAGTTTTCAAGATAGATACGGTACATGTTCTTCGGCGAATAGGCATGGAACCCTATATTGTAACAGCCGGTCTCAGACACTTTCAACCATGTTTCGACATCACCGGCCTCCTCCATGATAAATCCGGGGAGGTCAGTCAGGATGGTCTGAGACTCAATCTCGGGAGTCGGACCGCAGGTAATCGCGAGGCTTTCCGCCTTGTAATTGGTGCGCAATGTCGCTATAACCTGATATACTCGCTTATTGCTCAGGTTCAACTTGGGAGTAAACAACCAATCATCGGCACCACTAAACAGGTTATAGGAATAAACAATGGCATTCTCCTCCTGATGCCAAGTAGTGTTGTCGCCGTTAGCATCCACGATTGTGAAATAGCTCAGGTCTTCACCGGCATCAAAGGTAGCCTCATAGGGAGGAACGATGCCGCCGACAAAGACTTCGGCCTGCGACGATTCGCCTATGCCGTGAGAATTGGATGCCACGACACTATAAACGACAACACCGCTGCCCGAATTATCGTCAACCCATTCAAGGTCGGCGCCGGGAGCCGGGTTGCTGAATACATGTACCGCATCGGCCGTGCCTGCACGATAGACTGCGAGGCTTGAAATCGCATCAAGATTTTCGCCTGAGAGAGTGAGCGACGGAGCTTTAACCGAAACGCGCACCTTATCCTTGTTATCCTCCGAGATACCGGCAAGACTGATGGCGGGCTTGGCGGGGGCGAGAGACGCGCCGACAACCTCGACATTTACATTATCGATATAGAAATAGCTCTGGAACGCCTCGGAATATATATGGAATGCCAGATAGTAGACACCATCCTCGGCGAATGAGAAACGCACTTCCTGCGTAGTTGTCGGCATCGAATATATGTCCTTAAAGTCGGCAATCTCTCTCGTCAGGTCGCTGACCTCGGTGCCGGTGCCGACAACAACTCTGACATTCTCAGTCGCATAATTTTCAGACGAGTTGTCAAACGTCAGACGATAGACAACATCCTTGCTGAACTTGATACCGGGGAACACGAGATAGTCGTCGGCGGCATTCAGAACACTGGTTGGATACTGCGCGACAGCGACGTTGTCGTTCCAAGTATAGTTGTGCCGCCAAGTACAATCATCGTTGTTGTTATCTCTTACCGTAAAATAGGTATAGAACTCGGTATCGTTGTTGAAATTGAACGAGAACGGAAGGTCAAAATATTTTCCGGTCTTAACCGAGTTGGATGTCATCGGGCGCCCTTCACTCTTGCCGGGGATATAGGGTGTCACCGTGTAGGAATAAACCGCATATACTTCGGGAAGGGTTTCAGTGAAGGTCGTTCCTTCACAAGCCTCGGCGGCGACAGTGCCGTCATTGCGCATGATGCGGTAACGGATATCCTCTAAAGGACAATAACCGCCATGCTCTCCGGTCCCGGCTGAAATCCATGACAGATTGGCCACACCGTCTATCACCGAGAGATTCAGACCGGAGACCGGCGCGGGATTATCCTCGCCAATCCATGCCGTGGTCGAGGCGCCCATACCGTCAAATTCCCCGGTCGATACAATAACGGTGAATGTCCTGAATCCGGGGTCAACATTTACAGGTACCGACATATCCTCGCCGGGATTGCCGGTGACTGAGGCGACCTCCTTGCCGTCGACAAGAATTGACACGGTGAGTGGACCTGCGAGTTCCGAGCCTCCGACAGTCGTTTCAGGCACGATAAACAGCAACTGTCCCGACATTGCGCCGGGTGTCGAGGGCACAAACTCAAGATCGACAACTTGGGTCGGAGCGGCGGGATCATATTTAACCGGCTCAAGATAGAGACCGATGAACTCCTCATTATTGGGAAAGTCGCCCACCTTTGAAGCCAATCCGGTAGCCGTGTCAACCGTAAACAGCGCGCCCGAGTTGTCATCGAGCGACGCAGCCCACCACAGAGTATCTGTGTCAGTGTCATATACAGCACTCTGAAGGTATCGAGGCATAACCCCGAGAGACCCGACCACACCCGACTCACCGGTCTTGGCGTTGATGGCATAAAGATTTCCATCGGTCGCGATAGCATAAATTGTGCCTTTGCTGTCAATCGAGAATGTCAGAAAGCTCGCATGTTCCGAGACCTTCCCGATAACCCCTACCGTTGTCATCTCGCCTGTTGCGAGATTGATGGTAGCCAGCACATGTGACTGATTGTCCTCGGTATAACTGAGCGCATACGTCACACCTGTCTTGGGATCATGGGTAAGCAGCAACGGTAGTTTGGAGAATGTAGGGTTGACAATATCGATTACCCCTATATATTGGCCGGTGAGCACGTTATATTTTGTAATCGTAATGCCGGTAAGATAATTGTCATTGCTCATCATGCGCGACACTACATAATAATATCCGTCGGCCATCACGGCTGAAATTGCGTCGGATATTATACTGTATTGCAGCTCGGGGACAACATTCACAGACGAGAAGCCATATACTCCATAAGGATAAGCCCACGACTCCATGCTTGTCCATTGCTCACTCCATAATTCGGCTCCGTAAAGCACAGTCCCGTCAGATGCGGGAATATCAAGACGATTCCGCTCGGGCAACAGACGGGCCGACTCAGCCACGTCGGCAGAACGTTTTGGCCGATAGACCTCCGCCTCACTTGACAGCGGAGACCCGGATGCCATTATCGGCAATAGACCGATTAATAGACACACCAGAAATGTTAATTTTAACTTTTGCATAGCATTTTGCGAAATATGATTGAATATTGAAATAAAAAGCGTATTTTTGTCACAAATTACCATGCAAAAATAACAAGATGGAAAACCAATGCCAAAAATAATACATAGACAAGCAATAGACAGATGAAAAATATATCGATTACATGCCTGATTATTTCAATCGTTATGTGCCTGTCTTTAAGTCAGGTACATGCATCAGGGCGTGTTTCGTGCCAATGGACAGCTATTAATCCGGCTGTCGACAGGCTGAGGGACAGTATTGACATAGTGCTGCGAGCCGACCGGCTCGCACCCGACAGCCTTGTTAACATTCTTGACAGTTTCAGACTGCTTGCACGGCAATCAGGCAATCCCGTGGCGATTATCCAGTCATCCTATTTTGATGCCGAAGCTGCCTACAACCGCGATATAAGCCACAAGCAGATGCATGCGATTCTCGATGCTATCGGAAAAATCGACTCTATCGCCAACACCTACGAGTGGTACCGCGTAAATTACCTCCGCTTGAAACTGCTGCTCTATTCCGAGAAGGATTACCCTGCGGCTTACCGCGTGAGCGAGTCTCTGCTCATCAGAGTACTGAATACCGACCTCCGTCGCGAAACCGCTACAATTATCGCCAATCAGGGGTTGCTGTTTTTCTACATAGGCGATTATGACGAGGCCCTGAGACTGCAATATGAGGCAAGAGAGTATTTCTCGGGACTCGCCGTCCCGACCGACAGTCTGAAAAACGAGCTGAACCTATGCAACACCCTCGCCGCCACCGGCAACGTGGCCGAGGCCGAAAAAAACCTGCGAATTATGGCGGCCGATCCGGAAGTAAGGCGGCATCACAAAATTTATTGCAACACGCTCATGTCGCTGTTTTACTTCACCCACGAAGATGCCTATGCCCACAAGGCACTGGACGAGGCCCTCATGACATCTGACAGCGTGTTGCAGATGAAGTGTCTGCAAAATCTTTCCGAAATATATTACCGCGACGGCAAGATGCAGCAATGCATCGAAAACCAGAAAAAAGTGCTCGGCTTTTTCAGCCGCAGAAACGATCAGGACATGATTGTCCCCCTGCGCGGCTTGGTTGAAATATATGACCACACCGGTCCTCGCGACAGCGCTCTGCTATACATGAGGAGACTCCTTGCAGCACAGGATACCTTCAACCGGGTGCAGAGCACCGCCATTATCAGCAGAATCAAGGCCCGCAGCGAAATTCTCGGATTAAAAAACAAAATCGCCCTCACCGAGACAAAAGCCGCGCTTGAACGGGAGCGCAGTGTCATGCTCGGGGTCCTGTGCGTGGCCATCCTGCTGCTCGGAATCTTGGTTACAGCCTACATCCGCCGCCGTTCACAGATTGAGCGCAAAATGAAAGAACTTGAGAACGACCGCCTTGCGGTCAGCCTGCAGAACGAGCGGCTACAGAACGAAAAATTTCAGCAGGCAATTGACAGTCAGGAACGAGAACTCACCTCCAAAGCGCTCCTGTTGCTCAACAAGAACCAATTATTAAACCAGTTGCTGGAACAGATTCATGAATTTAACCTCCCGCCGGGACAAGAAAGGTCTCTCATCAAGAAAATAAGAGGAGATCTCAACAACGACAAGGCATGGGACGACTTCACCGCCCACTTCGAGCAGGTCAACCCTCAGTTTTTCAAAACGCTGAAAGAATTTTATCCGTCGCTGACCGATAAAGACTTGAAAATGTGTGCCTACATCAGAATGGGGTTCACCGTAAAGCAGATAGCACAGATGCTGTCAGTGCTCCCCGAGTCGGTCAACACGACACGTTATCGCCTCAGGCGCAAAATGGGACTTAATACCGAGACCATTCTCGAAGACCATCTCCGGGGAATATGATTTAATTTTTAACACTCAAAATATCATCGGATTCGCGCTTTTTACATATTTTTGCGACATAAATCTTTTAATTCATCTCATTTTGAAAACTTTTACGCAATTTACACTCGCTTTTGCAAGCGCAATTCTTATTTTTGGAACGGCAGCCGCCGCTCCTGTTAAAATTCCGGCCAAACTCCCGGGAGTACCGCTGGATGAGGCTCCGGTCTACAATCCGGCTGGTAACGACGAAGCCTACATGATGAGCGTGACTGAAGACCAAGGGCCTTTTGGTGTTTCGGCTCAGGAAGGCTACAAAATGACTATACGCCGCGATGACGACGGTAAAACAATCTGGTTCAGAGACCTCACCCCGGGGTTCAACCATTATAACGACGATGATGAGTACACTTGGATAAAAGGCACTGTCAGCGGCTCTGACATCACCGTAAAAGCCGGGCAGGTAATCTATGAGAACGACTTTTACGGACAAAAACTCTATCTTGAATCGGTCACAGTCGACAACTGGGGGTCAGTCGACAAGTTTCTTGACGAAATCCATTTCACCATTGACGGCGACCGCATTGTCCAGACCGACAACACGGTATACCTCGCCGTCTACGAGGACGGTGAGACTATGGATGATGCCGGATTCTTCATCTTCATGAATCACTTTGTCATCGAGCCGGTCGGGGAAATCGACAAAATAACTCCGCCCGACAATGTTGAAATCGAAGACTGGATCATGACGTGGAACGGCGGCTCGCGCAGCATCAAAGTGGCCCGGGACACCGAGACCTACTATGTCGCCGGACTCTCCGCCAGTGCCCCCGATGACTATGTCAGCGGCACGGTCAGCGACAACGCCGTGACCTTCAAGTCGGGCTACATCCTCACCTCCAACCCGACCCGCTACATCCGACTCATCGGAGCCGCTCCCGGCCAACCCGACGAATGGGGTTTCCCCACTCTCGAAATGACCATGAACTATACTTTTGACATCGTCGACGACGGCAAGGCGCTGGCGCTTAATCCGGCCGACAACTATATCGTCGAGGCAAGCTATAACTTCGGTTCCTACTACACCGGTTTTTCAGAGGTAAGGCTGTTCCCGTACAGCGGCGACAAACCCGCGGTTCCGGCGGCCCCCGAAGTGGATTATGACGAAATCAACGACCTCCTGACCGTCACGTTCCCCTCAGCCGATGTCAATGGCGATTACATCAATCCCGACCTGCTCACATACCGAATTGAATTTGACGGAACGCCCTACGAATTTTCGCCTGACTCCTACTTTGGCCTCTCCGAACCCATGATCGAGATTCCCTACTCGTTTACTGACTTCTATGACATCTATGTCAACGGCCCGCGCCACACTATCTTCCTCCATGACACTCCCGCGTGGAACACCGTGGAGGCAGTAACCACCTACACGGTCGACGGGGTTTCCAATTCCAATTCGTCGGCATCGCAATCTGAAATCGGCAATATCAACGTGGAAAACAAGCAGATTGTCGCCGAAACCTACACTGACCTTACCGGGCGGCGCATCTCCTCTCCCGCTCCCGGCTCGATAGTCATCGTCTCGACCCGGTATGACGACGGAACTGTCGTGAATAGCAAACGAATTATTCGCTGATTCGCGAAAATTGTGTATATTTGCGGTGAGAGGTCGGATTCCCAATCTCTCACCGTTTTATGTGCATATAATTTTCATTGGCCGGAATTCGGGTTTGCTATTACAGCGGCGTAGCCGCCAATTATGCGGCAGAGCCGCATGTTAACGTTAGCCACATGCAAATGCCCCGTCAGGCGGCATGCAGCTTGTGGTAAAATGATGTCAAGTAACCTCACGGCAGCAGAGCTGCCGGTCCGTGACAATTATACACCTTATGGCTAATACATAAGAAATCCACATACCGGTATGGACCGGCTGCGATGCAGCCGTGTTGATCGCTGATCTACAGTTACCACAAGCTGCATGCCGCCTGACGGGGCATTTGCATGTGGCTAACGTTAAGACGCGGCTACACCGCGTTGGCGGCAGCTCTGCCGCCTGACATCCGCATCCACTGCCACAACCGGACCGGCCGATTTCGGTTTTTGCCTCATCGGGTGTAACTGATTCGCGAAAATTGTGTATATTTGCGGTGAGTTTCCGGGTGGCCGGATTCTCGCCGCAATTTTATTCGTAATACCGACGATGACTCGCAAATATGACTATCTTGTAATCGGTTCCGGCATTGCCGGGATGAGTTTCGCCCTGAAAGTGGCCTCGACAGGACGTGTGGCGTTGATTTGTAAGACAACGCTCGATGAGGCCAATACCGCGCTTGCGCAAGGTGGTGTGGCATCTGTCACCAACTTTGAAGTCGATGACTTTGACAAGCACATCCGTGACACCATGATTGCAGGTGACTATCTCAGCGACCCTGTGGCCGTGGAGAAGGTGGTAAAAGGCGCTCCTGAACAGATTAAGGAACTGATTGGATGGGGTGTGGACTTTGACAAGAACCCCGACGGGAATTTTGACCTCCACCGCGAGGGCGGTCACTGCGAGTTCCGCATTCTCCACCATGCCGACAATACCGGTTATGAAATCCAGCAGTCGCTGATAAAGGCTGTGCGCAGCAATCCCAACATCGACATTTTCGAGAATCATTTTGCCATCGAAATCATAACCCAGCACCATCTCGGGAAAATCGTCACCCGCCGCACTACTGACATTACCTGTTACGGGGCCTATGTCCTTGACACCGCCACGGGGCAGGTCGACACCTTCCTGTCGCGCGTGACACTGATGGCGACCGGCGGCGTGGGAGCCGTCTACCGCACCACCACCAACCCCCTCGTGGCCACAGGCGACGGCATCGCGATGGTCTACCGCGCCAAGGGAACGGTGAAGGATATGGAATTTATCCAGTTCCACCCCACCGCCCTCTATCATCCCGGCGACCGCCCGTCGTTCCTCATCACCGAGGCTATGCGAGGCTACGGGGCCGTGCTGCGCAACAAGCGCGGCGAGGAGTTCATGCACAAGTATGACCCGCGCCTGTCCCTCGCGCCCCGCGACATCGTGGCCCGCGCCATCGACTCGGAAATGAAACTCCACGGCGATGACCATGTGTATCTCGACGTGACCCACAAAGACCCTGAGGAAACGAAACATCATTTCCCCAACATATATGCCCATTGCCTCTCGCTGGGAATCGACATCACCAAAGACTATATTCCCGTGGCTCCGGCGGCCCACTATCTGTGTGGCGGCATCAAGGTCGACACCAACGCCGAGTCGTCGATTCACCGCCTGTATGCCGTCGGCGAGTGTTCCTGCACCGGTCTGCACGGAGGCAACCGTCTTGCATCCAACTCGCTCATCGAGGCTGTCGTCTATGCCGACGCGGCTGCGCGCCATGTCATCGAAAACGCCCACCACTACCCCTTCCGCGAGGATGTCCCCGAGTGGAACGACGAGGGCACGCGCCACCCCGAGGAGATGGTGCTTATCACACAGAGCATCAAGGAAGTGAACCAGATTATGGGCACTTACGTTGGTATAGTGCGCAGCAACCTGCGACTCGACCGTGCGTGGAACCGTCTCGACATCCTCTATGAGGAGACCGAGAAACTGTTCAAGTGTTCCAAGGCATCGCGCGAAATCTGCGAGCTGCGCAACATAATCAACGTGGGATACCTCATCATGCGTCAGGCCAAGGAGCGTAAAGAATCACGCGGCCTCCACTACACTGTCGACTACCCGCCGGTCAAAAACAACTCGTAATACATCTCCTCTCTTAATGTGTAATCCTCTGATTGACATAAAGCGACTGATTATATGCACCGTAACCTGTGCATTGTGTTTCTT
>CAMWRO010000006.1 GCA_947176615.1 uncultured Porphyromonadaceae bacterium | reverse complement strand
AATTCCTTGGTTCCCATGATGAAATGAATTAGAAAAGTTGAACGTTTTTTGTTGTCGTTTTCGTTTGACATTTCAAAATTACCTCTTTTCCCACCGTTGCAAAAATTTCAGCGCAACTATTTGCAATAAAAAGTTACAATCATGTTTCAAAACAACACAACCAATTGATATATAATAAAATAAATCCTGTAACAAATTGTTACAGGATTGTTACAACGCAATATTTTCGTAACTAAATCAGTTACAAACGCTGCATGTTATCGGGCGGCTTCAATCATTGCGTCAAGATTCTGACGGTCGATGACCGAGCCTGTCGCGCGGTTAAACATGTCGCCCGGCGTGTCCCAGTAGAAGGGCATCAGGCCGTTGCGACGGGCCGACTTGACAAGATAGCCGTGATAGTAGGCACGGGAGTCAAGATGTTTCTGCAAGTTGTCGATATTGGAGCGGCGGGTGGCGCCAAATTCTCCGATGATGACGGGGATACCTCGGTCAATGAAGTTGGTCTTGATAAGAGCCATCTTTGAGTCGAGATAATCTTCCTCGCCCCATGTGCAATCACGGTTGGTGCCGGTGTGGTAGTCTTTGCCCCAGAAATATTTCACGGGAAAGTTGTTACCCCACTCGTTATCCTTGCTCATTATGCAGAAGTCGGAAGGGTCGTAATAATGGACTTCGAACATGAGACGGTCGGGGACGACATCGGTCGGAAGGGTCTGACAATACTTGACAGCGAGGTCAAAGTTGGTCGACGGGGCCTGCACGACAAGCACACGCTCGGCGTTGTTTCCGCCCGATGCGCGGACAACGTCGATGAATGTCTGCATATAGGTTTTCAGCGCGTCGGCGCTCGACTGTGTGTCTTTTCCGGCCTCGTTGGCCCCGGCAAAGATGAGATGAGCGTCATAGTTCTTGAAGTTTTCGGCAATCTGGGTCCAGAGGGTGCGCTGGATGTTGTCGACCTCCTCATCGTAAGAGTCGATGTTGAGTTCCATCCATCCTTCGTCCCAGTGGATGTTCATGATGACGTAAAGGTCATGGGCGATGATAAGGTCGACCACCTCCCTGACACGCGACATCCATGCGTCATCGATTTTCAAGGTGTTTTTGTCACAATGGTTGTACCACGCGACGGGGAGGCGCACGAAATTGAATCCCGATTCCTTTATACCATTAATATAAGCATCGTTGATGCGGGCGGCTCCCCACGCGGTCTCGCCGCCGATTGCCTCAAGGGTGTTGCCGATGTTTATACCCATGACAAACTGCTCGGAAATTTCCTTGGCGGTCATCGATTCAAGCGGTGCGGCCTCGACCTGAGTCAGGGTAAACGACACCTTGACATCGGTACCGTCAAGTGAAACGACAACGGTGCCTTCTCTAACCGCGCCGGAGCGATTGGGAGCGACTTGGAGTTCAAATGTCTGCGATTCGAGGGCGCGGGAATCTTCGACACGCTTTATCCACGCGGGAGCGTCGACCGAATATGTTCCGTTAGTGGCGACAGTCACAGTGACCCGGCCACCCTCGCCGTCAATATCGGTAGTCGATACTGATTTCAGCTCAAGACCGAGAGCATAGGTCTGCTTGATGTTGACGGTGGCAGTCGAGCTGCCGTCGGTAACGGTCATGACCGCGTTGCGGTCATCAAAGTCGGCATCATTGGCGGCGACGTTGACAGTCAGGGCATAGATGTCGGCACTGCCGCGACGGGCAACAGAGTAAGTCACCCAAGGGGCATCGACTGACACTCGTGGCTCGACCGAGGAACGCACATTGATTTCCTGACTGCCTCCTTCACGACTGTAGGCCAGCTCGGTCTTCCCGACGAGGAAATCACCGCCACCCTTTCCGGGTTCGTCATTGCTGTCGCCACACGCAGTCAGGAAAAGCGCCGACAGAAACAATAAGATGTTGGAAAAAATATATTTCATAGCAAGATATAAATTGGCCGACACCATAGATGTCGGCCAATAAAATTATTAAACAATCTGCTTATTCAATCACAAGGGGAACGTAGACGTCATTGACGGTCACATTTAACAACGACGGGTCAACGAGAGCCGAAGATAGACCGAGGATGTCGACAGTGAAACATTCAAATCCGGTTCCCGAAGGCTGGATTGGAGCCTGAATCTCATAAGTGCCGTCACCGGTGACAGAGGCAGCACCTGCACAGGGATCCCAGATTGAGGGCCACCAGCCGCCTGAAGCGAATCCGATTCGTGCGACAAACGACGCGGGAGCGTCGGCTTTCAGATTGCCGTCAATGCCGGTTATAGTCAGATTTGTGCCGAGAGTACCGGGGCCGTAGGAGGCAGACGCATAGTTGTTATTACCCCACGAGGCACTCAGCTCAACGCGGATATTGCCATTTTCTTCCAAGTCACCCACTTTGTAGGGCATGTCAGTCGGGAGATACTGTACAGGCTCGTTGGCAGGGTCAATCTGGACGCTCAGCAACTCAGCCGAAACATCATCAACCGATTCAAGGTCATCGGCCATACCGACAATGTCGATAGCGGCGATAATGCAGCTTTCAACAGGAGCGGGCACATCAAGAGCGACTGTGTAGATACCGTCACCGTTAACAATCGCTGTACCGCGATTGACAACATTATCCCAGTAGGAGATGCCCCAGCCGTTTCCGGCAAATCCGATGCGGGCGAGATAAGAACCGGCAGCTCCTTCTTTAAATGTCACGCCCGAGAGGCTGAAACGGGCGACAATGCGCTTTTCGGGAACGATAGCACCGAGGTCGACGGGATTCACACCTCCGCTCCACTCCGACGAGATAGTTATTCGGAAATTAGAGCCGTCGGGGGCGGCTGTAAGTTTAGAGTTGTCAATTTCCTGTTCGTTATTGCCGACAATTACTTTCTTGCGAACTGCGCGGACCGACATGCCTGTATAGACAGGAGCCATCTGACTCTTGAGTTCAGAACCGTCAAAGCCATAGGCGACGGCATAGCTGTCGTTGTTGTCAACAACGTCACCGGTCATGTAGATGCCCATCAGACCTTCGGCAGTAACTTCCTCGCCGGTGCGTGAACCCGCTGCGGGGAAGAAAAGAGTGTTACCGTTGACGGTCGAGGTCAGTTTAATGCCCTTGACACCGTCAACCTCGGCAACTTCTTGGGTCGTAGCGGCAAGAAGGGCCTCGAAATCAGCCTGTGTGGGGAGAAAGCCGATACCGGCCTTTGCAGCGACATCGTTGTCAGACCCGCTGATTGACGAAGTAGAGTAATCGGCAGTCGAAGCGGAACGATTCAGACCGGTAACGTCGCCGAAACCGTAGAGGCCGCCAAGTTGCGACTCTTTTTCGGCACCCACATTATACTTGGCCCACTGGAGCTTGACACCCATGTCGACAAAATCGGCATCGGGGTCGGCAGCATCGAGATTGCCGAGAGTTGTGGTGAAGCTCTTGACATCGCCATAGACGGGAGCGCCGTTGAGCATCATGTAGGCCACATAATAATATGTGGTAGCGGGAACGAGGCGGTCAACAACGGCTGTGTAGCTGTTGGTCGAAGTCTCAACGGGGAGGTCGATACCGTTTTCAACCATCGAGGCATCGGCGGCATACTTGAAACCGTGAACGAGCGTCCCTGCCTGAAGCATGTCGCTCACGCCGTTGACGGTGCCGCCGAGAGTGGCGGTCGAGGCTGTGACAGCCGAGGCTTCAGCCGTGCCGACAGCCGAGCTGGTTGTAACGAAACTCTTGACATCGCCATACTCGGTCACTTTGCCTTGCAGAGTGACATAGGTGGCATAATAGTAGGTAACACCATCCTGAAGGCCGGTAATGGTGGTCACGACGGTGGTGCCGTCTTCCTGAAGCACACCGGGAGCTTTGGTTCCGGCGGCAACAGGATTTTCAGTGGTCGAGTAAACGGCACCCACGGTATAGTTGCCCGAAGTCATGCTCGACAGGTCGGCTACAGTGCCTGTAACGGTCGCGGTCGTAGCTGTTGTCTCGGCATCGCCTGTTGTGACCGAAGTGATAATCGAGTCGGTATTGATGACATAGTTGTCGTCATCGTCACAGGCAACGGTGAACACACCGAATGCAAGTGCCACAATACCTGACAGTAATATATTTTTCTTCATTGCTTAATTCTAACTGTTTGGTTTATTCTTCAGTAATGAACGGTTTACCGTTGTCAAAGATAATATCAACGGTGACCTCGATCTTGTCGTTGAACAGGAACACTTCTGTGCTCGGGAAACAAGAGGCGAGTCCCCATGCGTTGCAGATGTAGCGACGGGCTGTTGTGGGAGAGTCACCCTCGCTGCGGGAGATTGCAGAGTCGTCAAACGGAAGGTCTTTGCCGTCGACAAGTATTTTCTTGATTACGACATCACAGTTGGGGTAATCCTTGAGCAACTTGAATGCGTCTACCCAGAGGAGAGCGTCAAGAGCCTGATTTGAACCGCTGACAGTGAGAGTGTAGGTGCCGGGGGTGGTCACATAGACATACTCGCCCTCGATCATTGTCCAGTCAGAGGTATTGTTGTAGCCGAGTCCGACCTTGTAGGCTGTGGGACCTTCGCTGCCGCCGAAGTCAGCGACAAAGTGGTAGCCGACATACTGCACGCCCTTGCCTGAGAAATCGGTTTCCTTGACACCTACCCACAGGTCACTGATGCGGCCGAGGTCGTCAGTATCATAGGTGAGAACGCGCAGAGCGTTGTCGGTATCGGTCTGGAAGAACATCTTGTCACCTGCAATCAGGGTTGCGCCGAGCGAGGTGTCAAACTTGATGAAACCGTCATCGGTAATCGAGTAAGTACCCTCGACAGAACCGGCGGGAGTAGTCAGCGTGAACATCTCGCGGCTGAGAGTGGCGAGTTTCAGCTTGAGGGGATCGTCAAATTCAACGGGAGTGTAGGCCGAAGGATAGTCGCCGGGGGCGGCATAGCCGTTCTTGCGGGTTCCGTCAAGAGTGAACCAGTCAAAAGGAACGTCGGCATCAAGATTCCAAGAGCAATAGGCCACTTGGTTTTCGAGGGCGTTTTTCCAACCGTCGGGAGGCGTGGGAGTGGGTTCTTCGGTCACAACCGGGGGAACGTAGCTGTCGGCATACTCCTTGGACACGAAGTTCCAGCAGTAGATACAGCGGCCTTCGCCCGAGAGGGCCTCGCTGCGGTAGTTGCCGATCATGAGCTGGTCCTTGGTAAGGACGAGAACCTGAAGACCTTTGCTCCAGTCCTCTGACTTGTCGTCGGCCCAAAGTGCGTGGAGGAGCTGCGCGCCGTCAATCGACATGGTATAGCCGTCGGAGTCAAAGTTGAAGATACCTTCCTGAACAGCGGGAGAGATACCGTTTTCAAATTTCACAGACACACCGGCCTTACCCTGCAGCGAGAAAGTCATCTCTCCGATGAGGTCGGCATCGGTGATGCCCACGTCACCGTTGGCAGGTTCCCACCAAGTCTTGCTCTCGGTTGTCCAGTTGCCGTTGTTGTTAATCATGTCAGCATGAACGGTCGAGGGGTCAAAGCATGAGTAAAAGCCTTGTTTCATGCCATAGTTACCGTTGTCAGGCACCCAAGTCTTGGAGTTGCCCGCACCACCGGCGAGGAATTCCCAAGCCTCACCGGCAACAAAGTCGGCACAGAAGTCTTCAATAGTGAAAGCCACAGGATTGCTCCATACATAGCCGCCACGGGTATTGACACCGAACTTTACTTCGTAGTTTCCGTCAAAAGGCATGCGCAGAGTGCATTCTGCAGCCTGAGTGCGGCCCATAGGGTGCTCCCACACCACCTGATAGGAGGACGGGAGGAGACTTTTCAGATAGACGATGTTGGGGTTGTCGGCATCGCGTGTAACCGAGAACGAGATTCCCTCGGCAAGGTCGTCGACCGTAACATCGGGAGCAGGCAGATCATGGTCATCGGCCGAGCAGGCGCTGAACAACATAACCATCATTCCTGCCAGTAGCAAATAGAGATGTTTAAGATTCATAAATGATTGAACTGTTTATTATTTATAGATAGATGGATGTCTCATTAATTCCAGCCCGGATTCTGTTTCAACACACCGTTGGAGAGCGTAATCTGGTCGTTGGGGATACGCGACAGACCCTGAGTGGCGACAATCTTGGCGCGGTCATAGGTCACAGTGGCAGCGACACCGCCGCTGGTGACATTGCCGGCGCTTGCAACGACGGCATCGGCCATCACGTCGACACCCTGACGGAGAAGGTCCCAGTAACGGATTCCTTCAAACGCGAGTTCGCGGGCGCGCTCGTCCATGATGTTCTTCTGATTCACGGCAACATCGCCGAGACCGGCACGACTGCGGATTGCGTGCATGTATTGGGCGGCATTACCCGACCCAAGCTCGGCAGCCATCAACAGAACGTCGGCATAGCGCATGATTACCCAAGGCTGCGCGTTACATTCCTGAAAACCGGCGGTACCGGTGGGATTGGTCGCGGGCGAAGTGTTGTCGCCGAATACGAGCGGAGTGTATTTTTTAACGGTGTAGCCGGTATATTCGCGCCAGTCATTGACCTGAGTGCTATAGCTGTCAAGGGAGTTGACACCCTCGCCGACGAGGTCGATCACCGATGCGCTCAGGCGGTTGTCGGCACCGACAAACTTGCTGCGCATCGAGGCTGTCACGTTGCATGCGCCCCAGCCTTTGCCGTAGGGGGTATAGTTGAGACCGCGCATACCCATCATGACGAGCCAACGGTTAGAGTCGTTGTTTCCGTCATAGTCCTGAGTCGGGGTGAAGTTCATGGCGAGAATCACTTCGCTGTTGGCATCGCCTGCGTAGGTCGAAGTCTCGGCCCAGCCGATTTTTCCTTCAACGGGCACGAGCGAAGCTGCGGGCCAGAGGTTCTTGAACTCGTCGACAAGCTCATATTTTCCGCTTGTGATGACATCCTCGACAGCTGCGAGAGCGTCAGCCTTGGTGACAGCGCCGATGACAGTGCCGTCCTCGGCGGTGAAGCCGGGTTCTTTACCGTAGTAGCCGGTATAATAGAGGTAGGCACGGGCAAGAATAGCCTCGGCGGCATACTTGGTCACGCGGCCAAAGTTGGAGGTACCGAGATTGGCATCGGCGGGTATATTTTCGGCGGCAAATTTCAAATCCTCGAAAATATGTGCATAAACTTCGGCGGGATCGGCCTGTGCGCGGTTGTCCTGCGAGGGTTCGAGGAACAAGGGGATGTTTCCCCACAGGCGCACCATGTCAAAGTACATGATGGCTCGGAGAGCGCGTGCCTCGCCGATGTAGAGGCTGTGGTTCACGCCATTTTCGTTCCAAGCGATGTCGTTTTCGTGGAGCAACAGCTCGTTGCAGCGATAAACACCGGCATAATACAATTTCCATGTATCTTGGAAAATCAACAGTTCTGACGGACCCTGAGCCTGATCGAAACGGTCAAGAATCTGAGCCTTGTAATCGTCGCCGTTACCGGTCGAGCCATAACATTCGTCGCTCATGATTGTAGAGGCGATGTAGAAGTTGTTGACACCGCCAAGGCCGGATGCGACCTGACGCCATCCGTCGTAACAACCGATCAGCGCGCGCCATGCGTCACCCTCGGTCTTGTAAAAGTTGCCGGTCGTTGACTCGGTCTTGGAGTTGACATCGAGGAAACTGTCGGCACACGAAGTTGCGCCCACAGCCACGACGGCAGCCATCCCGAGAGTCAGTATATTGAATTTGAACTTGTTCATTGTGATTGTTCTATTTCAGTTATAGGTTGTTAAAACGAAAGATTTACACCGATAAGATAAGTGCGGGGACGCGGGTAGTAACCGAGGTCGACACCTGACACCCAGTTGGATGTACCGTAGCCGATTTCGGGGTCCATGCCGTCATACTTGGTCCAAGTGGCGAGATTCTGCACTTGGAAGTAGAGACGGGCCTGACTGCACCACTTCTGGTTGATCAGCGGAGCGAAGTTGTAACCGATAGTCAGGTTGGAGAGACGCAGATAGTCGCCGTCCTGAGTATAGAGGTCGCTGAACATCCAGTTGATGTTGGAATCGGTGACGCGGGGAATCTTGTTGGATGTTCCCTCGCCGGTCCAACGGTCGAGAATGCGGGTGGTGTAGTTGGAGTTTTTGTTCACTTGGTTACGGTAGGATTGTACAATCTTGAATCCGGCAGCGCCGGTGGCAACGAGGCCGAGGTCAAAGTTCTTATAATAGAGGTTGATGTTGAATCCGTAGGTAAACTTGGGCATGCCGTTTCCGAGGTCTACGCGGTCGTTGTCGTCAATCTTTCCGTCATGGTCGATGTCGAGGAAACGCACGTCGCCGGGCTGCGGGTTGTCCTGAAGAGTTCCGTTGCCTGCGAGAATCCACTCGTCGATTTCTTTCTGGTTCTGGAAGATACCGTCGGTTTTCAGACCCCAGAAGTAGCCGATGGGACGGCCGTTCTCGGCGCGGTAGAACTCATAGGAGTTGTCATACAGTTCGTTGGTATTACCGTGGATTATACCATCTTCAGTAGGGATGGAGCCGACTTTGTTCTTGTTCCAAGCACCGTTTACGCCGATGCTGTAAGAGAAATCTTTCCCTATAACGTCGTTCCATGTCAGGTTCAATTCTATACCGGTGTTCTTGACATCACCACCGTTGATGATGGGCGCGCCTGTACCGACGGTAGCCAAAATCGGGGCGGGAACGAGCCAGTCTTTGGTGTTTTTCCAATAAGCGTCGAAGTTGATGGCGAGGCGGCTGTTGAACAGTCGTGCGTCAAAACCGATATTGGTCTGTTCCGAAGTCTCCCAAGTGACGTCAAAGTTAGCGATTCGAGACGGATAAGCTCCCCAGTTGTCGGCAAGTGTCGTATCGTATCCTTCATTATAAACGCCGTTGGGGCCAAGATATTGTCCGAAGAAGTAATGAGTGTTGGAAACTTTTATCGGGGCGAGGTACTGGTAGTTGTCAATGTTCTGATTACCAACGCGTCCCCAGCTTGCTCGAATCTTGAGGAAGTCAAGCCATGTGCGCGCTGATTCCATAAATTTTTCGCTCGACATGTTCCAGCCTGCCGATACCGAGGGGAATGTACCGAAACGGTGTCCGCTCGCAAACTTGGAAGAACCGTCGCGACGCACGGTCACGTTGACCATGTATTTTTCCTGCCAGTTCCAGCCGATACGACCGAAGTAGGAAACCGAGCGTGACTGGTCGTGGGGATTGCCTGCGGCTCCAAGGCCGTTGGCGGTTGTGGCGGCGGTACCGTTGTTGATCCACGCATACTGCCATGTGTCAAATCCTTCTTTCAGATAAGCCTGATTGCCGCCAAGATAAGTGCCTTCATAACGGTAAGCCTCCATGCCGACGAGGACGTTGAACGCATGGTCCTTGATGTTGAAATCATAGGCGGCGGTATTGGTCCATGTCATGCCGAGGGAGTGGTTCATGTTCTGAGCCACGCGGGTGTAAGTGTTATAGGAATAAGGCGAGAACTCATATATGGGAGTAAAGCTGCGATATTCGCTCGATCCGTAAACGGCACCGAAGACAGTGCGGATTTTGAGGTTCTTGACGGGTTCCAACTGAGCGTAGGCGTTACCCGAGAAGGTGGCATTCTTTGTCTCGTTGTTGGTGTTGACCATCATGGAACCGTAGGGGTTGCCGTTGTTCTGATACCAGTCGCTGCCGGTAGTGTTGTTGTACTCGCCGTCGGCATTGTAGACCGGAGTAAGCGGGGTCGAGTCAAACGCGCCGCGCAGGGTGTTGTTGTACTGGTTTCCGACACCCACGCCGCGCGACTTGGTGTAGACGAAGCTGACCTGCTCGCCCACTGTCAGCAGGTTGCCGAACAGCTTGTGGTCGCTGTTGACACGGAAGTTGTAACGGGAGTAGTTGGACACCTCGGGACCGCCCACGATACCCTCCTGATTGATGTAACCGAGAGAGACGGCATAGGTCGAAGTGGCCGAACCGCCGGTCACGCCGACAGTGTAGCTCTGAGTCTTGGCGTTGTCATGGAACATCTGCCCTACCCAGTCGGTATCGATGACACCGAGACGGTTGCCGTCGGCATCATAACGCCAGATGTCGTGGATGTTTTCCCAGTTGTAAGGAGCCGAGCCGCTGTTGAGCGCCTGCTCGTCCATGATTGTCATATACTGCTGAGCGTTGAGCATCTTGGTTGTCTTGGCCGCGCTCTGCCATCCGAAGTAGCCGTCAAATGTGACTTTGGCTTTCCCTTCGCGGCCCTGCTTGGTGGTGATGAGCACAACGCCGTTGGCTGCCTGCGCACCGTAGATAGCTGCCGAGGCGGCATCCTTCAGCACGTCGATTGACTCGATGTCGGCGGGGTTAAGGGTCGAGATGTCGCCGCCGATACCGTCGATAAGGTAAAGGGGGGCTGCGTTACCGACGGTGCCGAGACCGCGGATGGTCACCTTCATGCCGGAACCGGGCTGGCCCGACTCGCTGGCGATGTTCACGCCGGGGAGCTGGCCCTGCATTGCCTGAAGGGGCGATGTGGTGTTCATCTTGGCGATTTCGTCACCCTTTATCTGGGCGGTAGCGCCGGTGACGAGTTTCTTTTTCTGCACACCGTAACCGACAACGACAACCTCGTCGAGGACTTCGGAGTTTTCGAGCAGTGCAATGTCGAGGCGCGGACCGGTAACGGTCTCCTCGCGGGTAGTCATGCCGACATAGGTGAATGTCAGGACTGCGCCTGTCTCGGTTTTAATGGAGTAATTGCCGTCAATATCGGTGCTTGTACCGTTGGCAGTGCCTTTGACCATAACGGTCGCGCCGATCAGAGGCTCGCCGTCGGCAGCCGAGGTCACGGTGCCGGTGACGGTGATGACCTCTGCATTGACAAAGCCGATACTTGTCAACAGGCACATTGCAACCATTGCAGCGCGGAACAACCGCGTGCGGCAATGTTCAATCAGATTTTTTCCCATTTGAAAAGTTTTACAGGTTAATATTTAGGTTATTTATTTGTTAGGTGAAGATATTTTTTTCAGGGTATTTCATGGTTGTCAGAGGAGCTTTCCACTTAACACGGCAAATTTAAAATTTAGTTCTTTAAGCGCAATTATTTTAAATAAAATAAAATGTGTGTTAAAAAGTAAATCGGGGGGGGGAATTTGTTAATAAACGCTGTCGTGTTTGTTATCTACACACGCCTTAAAGCCGCACACAAAGCCAACTTTCAAAAAAACCAAAATGTTTCTATCGGTATACATTTGGAAAATTGGTTAACATTTGCTTACTTTGCATCAGACTTGCAATCCTAAGCCACACATCACCATGAAACATTACCTATATATCCTGCTTCTCCTGACCTCGGTCATGACGGTCGCGCTGACCGGTAATGCCGCCGACAGGTTCAAACTTAAACACCTTGAGACCGGGACGGGACTTTCCAACAACCGCATCAACTCCATCCTCAAGGATGATGACGGCTTTCTGTGGATTGCCACCACGTCGGGGCTGTGCCGTTATGACGGCTATGATATCAAGCTCTATATCAGCGACCCCGACTCACCGGGGGGGACAGGCAACAACAACATAGGGGAAATTCATCGCGCTCCCGACGGGAGGCTGTGGATTCTCGCAGGAAAAGACTACATAATCTATGACCCCGCCATCGAGACCTTTACCCGCGACATCACCGGAATCATGAAGGAAATGGGGATTGACGGGAAACCGTCAAAAGTGCTTTTTGACAGCAACGGGGCGATGTGGTTTTATGTCCCGGAGCTGGGTATCTACCGGCTGAAACCGGGAGAAAGGAAAGCCGTGGCTGTGGAAGGACTCATCCATTCCGCCCACGAAATCACAGACATGGCCGAGGGCAACGGGATGATCATAGGAGTTGACAACACCGGCACCATGTCGGTAATCGATTCTGAATCTCTGAGAATCATAAAGCAGATTACCCATATCACCGATACTGCCGAGACTTCGGGTTACAACTACATCTATACCGTCGACATCGACCGTGACGGCAGCGTGTGGGTGTTCAATACCGAGCAATTGTGGCTGTATGACCCGATACAAGACCGATGGCTGACCGACAAACTCCCCGGCAACGGACGCAACATGGTGGTGAAAACGATGTATCAGGGCCGCAATGGCGAAATCTGGATAGGCCGCGACCATCACGGGCTGGAAAGAGTGGTCAAGGACCCCGACGGCATAAAATTTGAACAGGTGTGGGGAGAGTCGGAAGGAACCCACGGCTCCAACAACACCATCACCTCACTCTTTGAAGATAACGGCGGCACGATGTGGATAGGCACCTACAAGCGCGGACTGTTCTACCACAATGAAAGCGCCGAAAAGTTCTCTCTCGAAACCCTCCCCGACGTAAACTGCATCCTTAACGACCACAAGGGTCAGGAAGTGTGGGTCGGCACTGACAATTCGGGCCTTCTGAGATGGAATCCGCTCACCGGGGTATCGACATCGGTTCCCGACCCCGCGGAAGGGAACACCCCCGCGGCCATAACCAGCATGACCATAGGAAACGACAATGCACTGTATATCGGCACATTCTCGCGCGGACTGAAAAAGCTCGAAAACGGTGTCTTCACCCGCATCGTGACAGGCACCAACCTCGACACAACCTATCCGTGGGCCCTCGTCGGCGGTGACAAAAACGACCTCTGGATAGGCACTCTCGGCGGAGGAATATACAACTACAATCTCGCGTCGGGGGAAACAGAAACCTACAACATGTCCAACTGCGGCCTGAAAGGGGATTTCATCACGTCGGCGATACGCAGCAAGGACGGGAGATTCTATTTTGCCACATCCTCGGGAATAGTGTACTATGACCCGACCTCCGACAGGATAGAAACACTCGTTGTCAATGCCGACGAAAAAGACGATGCAATCGTCAATTCAGGAAATATCAACCAGATATATGAAGACTCGCGCGGACTGATGTGGATTGCCACGCCCAACGGCCTCAAAGTCTATGACCGGCCGCGGAAACAGCTTCACGACATCCCCCTGCGCGACAATCTGAAATATCTTTACATCCTCGGCATCATCGAGGACAGCAACAACGGCATGTGGGTCAGCGAGGGAGGCAACCTCATCAACATCGAGGTGGACTATAACGAAAAAAACGGCCGGCTTTCGACCGTTAACCATGTCTATGACTCGCGTGACGGTATCCAGAACAGCGATTTCAACCAGCGGTCGTTTGCCATGCTTGACAACGGCGACATCGTCGCCGGAGGTCTCTACGGCATCAACCGCTTTTCGCCCGCATCGATAAAATACAACAAGGTTCTCCCCCGGGTCATGTTCACCGGCCTTTCGATATCCAACAAGGAGGTGACCGTGGGGGAAGAAATCGACGGCGTCGTCCCCCTAACACAGTCGCTCAATCATGGCCACGAACTGCAACTGCCCCCTTCGGCCGGTGACTTCACTATAAACTTCGCGACTGACAATTATGTGCTGCCTGACAAGACCACATATTATTATAAGCTCGAAGGATACAACAACGAATGGATAACATGTCCCGCCCGTGTACACCACGTCACCTATACCAACCTTTCGCCCGGCCATTACCGCCTGCTTGTGAAAGCGGTCAACAGTGACGGATATGAAAGCGCCACGCCGGCCGAACTGTCGATAACCGTCTTGCCGCCTTTCTATGCCACCCCCTTGGCCTATATCCTCTATATCCTCCTTGGAGCTGGGGCGATATACGGCATCGTCAAGCTGGTGCGCAACCGCGAGCGACGCCGTTTCAACGAGCGCCGCCACGAGGACGCGATGCGCAAGCAGGAGGAAATAAACCAGCTGAAATTCAAGTTCTTCACCAATATCAGCCATGAGCTGCGCACTCCGTTGACACTCATCGTGTCCCCTCTCGAAGCGATGCTGAAAGAATCACAACACGACGAGAAACAGACCCGCCGCCTGTCAATGATGCGCAACAACGCCATGAGGCTGCTAAACCTTGTCAACCAGCTGCTCGACTTCCGTAAAAACGAAGTCGCCGGACTTCAACTCAGCGCTTCGGAGGGCGACATAATCGCCTTCCTGCGCAATGCCTGCAATTCATTCACGACGATGTCAGAGCGCAAGAACATCAACCTGACATTTTATTCCCCCGACGAGTCGGTCAACATGATGTTTGACGAGGACAAGATGGGCAAAATCATCATGAACCTGCTCAGCAATGCCTTTAAATTCACTCCCGCCGGAGGCCGGGTAGATGTCGCCGTGGAACGCGTGCAAGGCAACCCGGGAACCGTGCGCATCAAAGTCGCCGACACAGGTATCGGCATAAAGGACAAGGACAAAGAGCGGATTTTTGAACGGTTCTACCAAGTGGATGACAATGGCGACGCTCACCCCGGGATGGGGAGCGGTATCGGCCTGAGCCTTGTGAGCGAATATGTCAAGCTCCACAACGGCAGCATCCGCGTCACCGACAATCCGGGCGGCGGCAGCGTGTTCATCATCGAGCTGCCGATGGGCAGCAAGACTGCCGAAAATGTGGCTCCCGCGTCAGAAACCGCTGTCGAAAACAAGCCTGAAACCAGACCCATCCCCGCCCCCATCGATGAAAAACCGGCCGAAACGCCGAATTCTGACCCGGCTCCGGCACCTGCCACAGCTCCGAAGACCGCACCCGAGCCGGCCAAGGCACCGGCACCGGCCGCCGCAATCCCTGCCGGGAAACGCCCCACGGCTCTCGTGGTCGACGACAGTGCCGACATGGTGGAGTTTATCAAAGACGGCCTGACGCCCGAGTTCCACGTCATCACCGCCCCCAACGGCGCCGAGGCACTCAAACTGCTCGAATCTCTAAAACCCGCCATCATCCTGACCGACCTCATGATGCCCGAAATGGACGGAATCGAGCTGTGCCGCCGCCTGAAAGCCAATTCTGAAACCGCCTCTATCCCGGTTATCATCCTCACGGCCAAACATGACATGCAGGCCAAAGTCGAGGGACTGACTATCGGGGCCGACGACTATATCACCAAGCCGTTCAACATCGACCTGCTGCTCCTGCGCATGCGCCGCCTCGTCGAGCTGACGGCCAAAGGGGTGTCGCGCACCACCATCGACCCCGAGCCGGGCGAAATAAAGATTACCCCCCTCGACGAGAGGCTGATCGAAAAGGCGGTGAAATATGTCGTGGCCAACATCAAGCGCCCCGAGCTGTCAGTAGAGGAACTAAGCTCCCATCTCGGGATGAGCCGCGTCCATCTCTACAAAAAGATGAAAGCGATTACCGGGAAGACACCGATAGAGTTCATCCGCCTCATCAGGCTGAAACGCGCGGCCCAGATGTTAAGGGAAAGCCAGATGAACGTCTCGGAAATAGCCTATCAGTTAGGCTTTAACAGCCCGAAATATTTCAGCAAATATTTCAAGGACGAATTTGGCGTTCTCCCCTCGGTTTACCAATCCAACGAAAGCAAGGGAACAAACTACACCGTTTAAGTTAACATTTTAACCACTCATTATATCAAAAACAACATTCTCCGTCAACATTACACCAATATTGGCGGAGAGTTTTTTTGTAATTTTGACCTTGTAAAAAATGCCTTAAACAGTACAAACAATACTAACCTTCATTTTATGAAATTAAGACCCTTTTCTGCCATTGCGCTCGCCGGCCTGCTGGCGGCATCTTGCGCGACAGGAAAATACCAAAAAAGTGACAACGGTATCACCGTGAATGTAGCTTCAACGGATGAAAACTCGGTCAAAAAAGTACGTCTCCAAGTCATTGGCGACAAAATCATCCGCGTTACCGCCACTCCCGATGACAAGTTTGCACCCGACGCCAGCCTTGTGACTGTGCCGCAAAGTGCAAAACCCGAATTCAAGGTGGAGGAAACCGACTCGACTGTGACAGTAGTGACTGCCGACGTGCGCGCGACTGTCTTGCTTGCCACAGGCGATGTGAAATTCTATAACACCGACGGCAAGCTCATCGTTTCCGAAGCCGACGGCGGCCGTGAATTTTCCCCCATCGAGGTGGAGGGCACCCGTGGTTACACAGTGCGTCAGGCTTTTGAATCGCTCAACGACGAGGAAGGAATCTATGGCCTCGGACAGCATCAGGCCGACGAGTTCAACTACAAGGGCAAGAACGAAGAACTGTTCCAATACAATACCAAGGTCTCAGTCCCCTTCGTCGTGTCGACCGACAATTACGGAATCCTGTGGGACAGCTACTCGCTGTGCCGCTGGGGAAACCCCGACGGCTACAAGCAGCTCGGCGGCGTGTTCAAGCTCTTTGACAAAGACGGCAAAGAGGGCGCGCTGACAGGCACATACGTTCCCGCCGAAAATCCCGCCGAAGGAACACTCGTGCAGCGTGAGGATTCGATTTACTTCGAGCACCTGATTAGAGGCGACCTCGCCCATGTGGTCAATCTTCCGCGCGACTTCAATTTCGCAGGCAGCCATGTGACCTACGAGGGTGAAATCGAGGCTGCAGCCACCGGTGAATACAAGTTTATCCTCTACTATTCAGGCTATCAGAAAGTCTATATCAACAACGAGCTTGTCGTCCCCGAGCGCTGGCGCACCGCGTGGAACCCCAACAGTTTCAAATTTTCAGTCAACCTTGAGGCCGGAAAGCGCGTCCCCATCAAAATCGAGTGGGAACCCAACGGCTCAGTGGCCTATTGCGGTCTCCGCGTCTATGACCCGCGTGATCCGGGCGAGCAGCTTGAAATGTCATGGTGGGGCGAAATGCAGGATGCCATCGACTACTACTTTATATATGGCGACGACATGGACGACGTTATCAGCGGCTACCGCACTCTGACCGGCAAGTCGCCCGTCATGCCCAAGTGGGCGATGGGCTACTGGCAGAGCCGCGAGAAATACAATACCTCTGACGAGGTTCTCTCTACTCTCGCCGAGTTCCGCCGCCGCGGTATCCCGATTGACAACATCGTGATTGACTGGCTCCACTGGAAACAGGACTCATGGGGCAGCCACGAGTTTGACCGCGAGCGTTTCCCCGACCCCAAAGGCATGGTCGACTCGATTCACGCCATGAATGGCCGCGTGATGATTTCGGTATGGCCCAAATTCTATGTCACAACCGAGCACTACAAGGAATTTGACAAAAACGGATGGATGTACAAGCTCCCCGTTCAGGACAGCATCCGCGACTGGGTAGGTCCCGGCTATCTCAGCTCGTTCTACGATGCCTATGACCCCGATGCCCGCAAGCTGTTCTGGAGCCAGATGAACGACCACTACATGCCTCTCGGCATCGACGCTTGGTGGATGGATGCATCTGAACCCAATATCCGCGACTGCACCGACATCCAGTATCGCAAAGACCTCATCACCCCGACCGCACTCGGCCCCTCGACAAAATATTTCAATGCCTACGCGCTCATGAACGCCGAGGCTATCTATGACGGACAGCGCGGCGTTGACCCCGACAAGCGCGTGTTCCTCCTGACCCGCTCGGGATTTGCCGGACAGCAGCGCTACTCGACCGCCACATGGAGCGGCGACATCGCCACCCGCTGGGAAGACATGAAAGCTCAGCTCTCGGCCGGTCTCAACTTCGCCCTCAGCGGTGTCCCCTACTGGACAATGGACATCGGCGGTTTCTGTGTCGAGGACCGCTATGTGGCCGCCCAGCAGCAGTATGACCGCACAGGCGTCGAGAACCCTGACCTCAAGGAATGGCGCGAGCTCAACACCCGCTGGTATCAGTTTGGTGCCTTCGCTCCCCTTTTCCGCGCCCACGGACAGTGGCCCACACGCGAAATCTTCAATATCGCTCCCGAAAACCATCCCGCCTACAAGTCGGTTGTCTACTACACCAACCTGCGCTACGACATGATGCCCTACATCTACTCGCTTGCCGGAAAGACCTACTTTGACGACTACACCATCATGCGTCCCCTCGTCATGGACTTCACCGCCGACAAGAAGGTGCGCGACATCAGCGATGAATACATGTTTGGCCCGTCACTCCTCGTGGCTCCCGTCTACACCTATGGCGCAACATCGCGCGAAGTATATTTCCCCGAGGGTGCCGACTGGTATGACTTCTACAACGGCAAGGAAATTGCAGGTGGTCAGACTCTCAACGTCGCCGCACCCTATGAGCGCATCCCCCTCTATGTTCGCTCGGGTGCCATTATCCCCTTCGGTCCCGCCATGCAGTACAGCGACGAAAAGCAGGCTGATGTCATCAACCTCTATGTATATGCCGGAAGCAACGGCGAGTTTACCCTCTATGAGGACGAGAACGTGAACTATAACTATGAGAAAGGTGCTTTCGCCCGCATTCCGTTCTCATTTGACAACGCAACGTCGACTCTGACCATCGGTGACCGCGAAGGCGAGTTCCCCGGAATGCTGAAAGAGCGCAAATTCAATGTAATACTTGTTTCCAAGGCCAACCCCGTCGGTTACTCCCGCGATGCCAAGGGTATCGAGGTCAACTACAACGGCACGAAGACCGAGGTCAAACTGTAATCACGATGACTCGACGAATCCTATCACTATGTTGCCTGCTCCTGTTTATGGCGCAGGCAGCATTTTCTGCAACTGACAGCCGTTCCGTGTCGTTCAACGACGGCTGGCGTTTCCGTCTTGCCGATGACAAGGCAATGGCGTCACCCGGTTATGACGACTCGTCATGGCGGCAGCTCAACCTGCCCCATGACTGGGCGATTGAAGGGGATTTCAGCGAAAACAATCCCTCGGGCACCGGCGGAGGCGCGCTCCCCGGCGGCGTGGCATGGTATCGCAAGAACTTTACCCTCCCTGCCGCTGACCGCGACAAGATGGTATACATCGATTTTGACGGGGCATATATGAACTCCACCGTCTATATCAACGGCCACGAGCTCGGCACCCGCCCCTATGGCTACGCCTCTTTCAGCTACGACATCACACCGTGGCTGAAAAAAGACGGCGAAAATGTCATCGCCGTGCGAGTCGACAATGCCGAGCAGCCCAATTCCCGCTGGTACAGCGGCTGCGGCATCTACCGCAACGTGTGGCTCCGCGCTGTCAATCCCGTCCACATCCCGCTGTGGGGCGTATTCGTTGAACCCACGTCGGTTTCCCGCGAAAAAGCAACCATCGATATCGAAACCATCGTCGATAACCGCAGCGGCAAGAAAGAGAATCTGCGCCTCGCCACATCCATTGTCAACGCGACAGGACACACGGTCGCTACCGTGACCACCCCCTTCTCGTTGAAAAAGGGAGAGTCGACCACCGTTAAGCAGAATCTCGACGTGACATCACCCCACCTGTGGGACATCGATGACACCTATCTCTACACGGTCAAGACAACAGTCCTCCCCGCCAAGAGCGACATTGCCATCGACTCGCTGCTGACCACGACTGGTCTGCGCTACTTCAACTTTGATGCCGACAAAGGGTTTTCTCTCAACGGCAAGCCGATGAAAATCAAGGGAGTGTGCATGCACCACGACCTTGGCGCCCTCGGTGCGGCGGTCAACACCCGCGCCATCGAGCGACAGCTTGAAATCCTCAAGGAGATGGGAGTCAACGCCTACCGCGCGTCCCACAATCCCCCCGCTCCCGAGGTGCTGGAACTCTGTGACCGCATGGGGTTCATCGTCATGGACGAGACCTTTGACATGTGGCGCAAGAAAAAGACCGCCCACGACTATTCGCGCTACTTCCCTGAATGGTATGAGCGCGACCTGACCGACCTCGTGCGCCGTGACCGCAACCATCCCTCGGTAATGATGTGGAGCATCGGTAACGAAGTGCTGGAACAGTGGAGCGATGCCAAAGCCGACACTCTGAGCCTCGAACAGGCCAACCTTATCCTAAACTTCGGCCACAGTGCCGACATGCTTGCCGCCGAAAGCGACTCCATGTCGGTCAACTCGCTGCTCACCCGCCGTCTCTCGGGGATGGTACATGACCTCGACCCCATGCGCCCTGTCACTGCCGGATGCAACGAGCCTGACCCCGGGAACCACCTTTTCCGCTCGGGCGCAATTGACATCATCGGGTTCAACTATCATGATGACTGGTTCAAGGATGTGCCGCGCAATTTCCCCGGCAAGCCGTTCCTCATAACCGAGAGCGTCTCGGCATTGATGACACGCGGATATTACCGCATGCCTTCCGACTCTCTTTATATCTGGCCCGAGCGTTGGGACAAGCCTTTCTATGACCCGTCATTCTCCTGCTCCTCCTATGACAACTGCCATGTTCCGTGGGGAAACACCCATGAGGGAACCCTCCGTCACATGGACCTCAATGATTTCATCTCGGGACAGTTCATCTGGACCGGTTTTGACTATCTCGGCGAGCCCACTCCCTACGGATGGCCCGCACGCAGCTCCTATTTCGGCATCGTCGACCTCGCCGGTATTCCCAAGGACATATATTATATGTATCAGAGCCAATGGCGACCCGACAAGACCGTGCTGCACCTTTTCCCTCACTGGAACTGGGAACCGGGGCAGGAAATCGACCTTTGGGCCTACTACAACAATGCCGACGAGGTTGAGCTTTTTGTCAACGGTGAGTCTAAAGGTATCCGCAGCATGGAACCGGGCAAGTATCATGTCAGCTGGCGCGTGAATTTCGAGCCGGGAACAGTCCGTGCCGTCAGCCGCAAAAACGGTAAAACAATGGCAGTCAAGGAAATCCACACTGCCGGTAAACCTTACAGTGTGCGCCTCACCCCCGACCGCTCGGCAATCGATGCCGACGGCCGCGACCTGAGCTACCTCCTTGTCGAGATTCTTGACAAAGACGGCAATCTCTGCCCCGATGCCGACAATGAAGTGACTTTCACCGTCGACGGTGCCGGATTCAATGCCGGTGTCGACAACGGGAGCCCCGTCTCACTTGAACGTTTCAAGGCCGATCACCGCAAGGCTTTCTATGGCAAGGCCATGCTCATCGTGCAGAACAACGGCGCGGAAGGCCCCGTGACCGTCACCGCCACCTCTCCCGGCCTCAAACCATTCACCACAACCATCAACGCAATTAAAAAATGAATTTCAAGCATATTTTTCTGACTTCGATTGCCGCATCGGCCATCTCGGCTGCCACAGCGGCGACCCCTCTCTATCTCGACGAGAGCGCCCCGATGGAACAGCGTGTCGAGGACGCGCTGAAACGCATGACCCTTGAAGAAAAAGTGGCTATGTGTCACGCCGAGGGAAAATTTGCCAGCGCGGGTGTTCCCCGCCTCGGCATCCCCGACCTGTGGACAAGTGACGGCCCCCACGGTGTGCGAGCCGAAATCAACTGGAACGACTGGGGATATGCCGGTCACACCAACGACTCCATCACCGCTTTCCCGGCTCTGACCGCCCTTGCCGCGACATGGAATCCCGAACTTTCGGGCGCCTATGGCAACGCTATCGGCGAGGAGGCCCTCTACCGCGAAAAAGATGTCATGCTCGGGCCCGGTGTAAATATCTACCGCACCCCGCTCAACGGACGAAACTTTGAATACATGGGCGAAGACCCATACCTTGCGGGCGTGCTTGTCGTCCCCTATGTCAAGGAGATGCAGAAAAACGGCGTAGCCGCATGTGTCAAGCACTATGCGCTCAACAATCAGGAACAGTGGCGCGGACACATCAATGTGGAACTCAGCGACCGCGCCCTCCACGAAATCTATCTCCCCGCATTCAAGAAGGCGATAGTCGACGGCGGCGCATGGTCAATCATGGGTGCCTACAACAAGATTCGCGGCCAACATGCCTGCCACAACGACCTGATGCTCAACCGGATTCTCAAAGGCGACTGGAACTTTGACGGAGTGGTCATAACTGACTGGGGTGGCGCCCACGACACCCGCGAGGCTGCCCTCAACGGCCTTGACCTCGAAATGGGCTCCTATACCAACGGTCTGACCTCGGAAAGCGACTTCGGATATGACGATTACTACCTCGCCCATCCCTTCCTTGAGATGATCCGCAAGGGCGAAGTCCCCGAGAGCGTCCTTGACGACAAAGTGCGCCGCTTGCTGCGACTTAACTTCCGCACAGCCATGAACCGCAACAAGCCATTCGGCTCGGTTGCGACACCCGAGCATTATGCCGTGGCCGAAGAAATCGGCAACGAAGGCATCGTCCTCCTGAAAAACAACCCCGTTGAGAAAAAAGGGTCTCCCCTCCTCCCCGTCGACCCCGAGAAATACAAGTCAATCCTCGTCGTGGGCGACAATGCCGTGCGCAAGCTCAACGAGGGCGGCGGCTCAAGCGAGCTGAAAGTAAAAGACTATGTAAGTCCGCTTGATGCGATGAAATCCCTCTATGGCGACAAGGTTGAATTTGCACAAGGCTATACAGCCGGCCGCCCCATGTACGGACAGATTGACGAAATTCCTAAGTCAGTTGTCGACTCGCTCCGCAACCAAGCGGTCGAAATGGCCCGCAACGCCGGTCTTGTCGTTATCTTCGGAGGCTTGAACAAGAACCATTTCCAAGATTGCGAGGGTGGTGACCGCCTTGAATACGGACTGCCATTCGGCCAGCCTGAACTCATCGAGGCGATAGCCGCAGTCAACCCCCGCGTCATTCTCGTGCTTCTCAGCGGCAATGCCGTCGAGATGCCTTGGGACAAAGAGGTGCCCGCAATCGTTCAGGGATGGTATCTCGGCTCGATGGGAGGCAAATCGCTTGCCAACGTTCTCAGCGGAAAGGTAAATCCCTCGGGCAAACTCCCCTTCTCCTTCCCCGCACGTCTTGAAGACAACAGCGCCCACGCCTTCGGCTCCATCTCCTATCCCGGCGACAGCATCAACGAGAAATATCTCGACGACGTGCTTGTGGGTTACCGCTGGCACGACACCAAGAAGATTCCCGCCCGCTATGCTTTCGGCCACGGCCTGAGCTACACGACCTTTGAATATGGCAAAGCATCGGCATCGGCCCGCGAGATGACACCCGACGGCTCGATAACCGTCAGCATACCCGTCAGGAACACCGGTGACCGCGATGGAAAGGAAATCGTGCAACTCTACATCGGCGATGACAAGGCATCGGTTCTTCGTCCGGTCAAGGAACTCAAGGGATTTGACAAAATCACCCTTGCTCCCGGTCAGGAAAAAACCGTTACTTTCACCATCACTCCCGACGACCTCAAATTTTATGATGAGAAAACCGGTTCATGGATTGCCGAGCCGGGCAAGTTCCGCGCCTATATAGGCGCGTCGTCCACTGACATCCGTGCGACAGTTCCCTTTGAACTGAAATAACCGGAAAAAATCGAATCCAATACTTAATCATTATATTTTAGCAATTACTCTACAAAGCAAGGTGACCGACCGTGAGGTTAGCCACCTTTTCTTTTTTCCCCGCTGAAGGCTGCCGCCGTCTCAGAACCGGGCGCCCACATTCAGCGACATTGTCGAGAATGAATTGAAAAATGTAAAATTGGAGTTGTAGTAAAGAAAGCCGTCCATGCGCGCCTGCAGCGATGCAAACAGAGCCTTGTGGTTATACACCACCGAAGTGCTGAGCTTGAAATTGTTGGCGACGAGATTGCGGCGGCCGTCGGTCGCGTCCTCAAACGAGTGCTTGAACCCCACAGCCACCATCCCGGTGACATTAATCAGCCATCGACGCGGTTTCAACACCCAGTTGTAGCCATATCCTCCCAACAGCGTGTAGTCATTATAACGAAAACTGTAATTGGGAGTCGGCAACGGCAGACTGACGAGCATGTCGGGCGGAAGATTCTTGAAATCCATCTGAATCGACTGGCGGGCAAAGCTCAGTCCGGCAATCCATGACCCGGCACTGCGGAGCTGATATTTTGAATAACAATAAGCAGCCGCGCGGGAATACTTGCTATGGTTAAAAAAGTAATATAAATCACCCGTTGTCGATTTTATATCGACATCGTTAAACTTGTGATTTATAGCGTGGCCCTCGTTATAGTCCCCGAATCGCGTTATGGTCATTCCGCCGTGGGAAGACTGCTGCACGAAACTTCCCGAGAATCTGGAACATGTGAAATCGAGCGAAAACGTGTGGCGGCTTGTCGGACGGCCAAGTATTTCGTTGACGTTAAACATATACCCGATGCTGACCGCCATGAAACTCAGATAGGCACCTGCATCGGTATAAACATCGGAGTGCATCGTCAGAAAAGAGTTATGGGGAAACATCATCGTGGAAAACTCCATCCAGTTATAACTCTTTCCCATTATCTTCCAGTTCTTCCCCGTCGCGACCACATAGTCGGGATTGTAAGAATTGAACGTTTTGTCACCCCAATTGTATACATTAAGGAGAAAGCGGGGCAAACGGGGATAGGCGACCTCCGGATCATTGATGTGGAATCCGTTCCCTATTAACTGCTTAATCCATTGTGTCGAGGGGACTTTTTCGATGCTGTCGGTTATTTCAGCGGCACACATGCGTGGCATTGATGCTGCTAACAGAACCAACAACGCGGCAAGACGACCGAGACCGGCAATACAAGTTATTTTTTTTCCCATAAGAAACTCCAAAAACGGAAAAGGCATACAAAATTACAACATTTTCATTAAATTTGCAGTTCAAACGGATAATTATACCAATATATATGACAAAGAAAGCACTCATTACCGGGGTTACAGGTCAGGACGGCTCGATGCTTGCCGAGTTTCTGCTTGACAAAGGATATGAAGTCCACGGAACAATCCGCCGCTCGTCGGTCGACTTCCGCGAGCGCATAGCCCATCTCGAAGGTCACAAAGACTTTCATCTTCACTATGCCGACCTCGGCGACTCGATGAGCCTTCTTCAGGTCATCGGAAAGGTACGCCCCGACGAAATCTACAATCTCGCGGCTCAGAGCCACGTCCAAGTATCGTTTGACGTGCCCGAATACACGGCCAATGTCGATGCCACCGGCGTGTTGCGCATTCTCGAAGCCGTCAGGCAGACCGGCCTCGCCGGGTCATGCCGCATCTATCAGGCGTCTACCTCCGAGCTTTACGGAAAAGTGGAGGAAGTTCCGCAAAACGAAAACACCCCTTTCCATCCTTACAGCCCCTATGCCGTAGCCAAACTCTACGGCTACTGGATTGTCAAGGAATACCGCGAGGCCTACGATATGTTCTGCTGCTCGGGAATCCTTTTCAACCATGAAAGCGAGCAGCGTGGCGAGACATTCGTCACCCGAAAGATAACCTTGGCCGCGGCCCGCATCGCTCAGGGAAAACAGGATAAGCTTTATCTCGGAAATCTCTCGTCGCTGCGCGACTGGGGATATGCGCGCGATTATGTCGAGTGCATGTGGCTTATTCTGCAACACGACACCCCCGAGGATTTCGTCATAGCGACAGGCGAGCAACACTCGGTGCGTGAATTTGCCACCCTTGCCTTCCACTATGTCGGCATCGAAATAGAGTGGCAGGGCGAAGGCGCCGATGAAAAAGGTATCGACAAGGCGACAGGGAAAGTACTTATCGAGGTATCGCCCGATTTCTACCGGCCGACCGACGTGGTCAACCTGTGGGGCGATCCCACCAAGGCCAAGGAAAAACTCGGATGGAACCCGCAGAAGACCACCTTTGAACAGCTTGTCAAGCTGATGGTCGACAGCGACATGGCCAAGGTTGCCGTGGAGCGTGCCGGTGACAGTGTGCGCACCAACCTCGCCGAATATCTTGAAAAAGGTATTGTAAAATGAACGGAATAATCGAGTATGCCACTCTGTCTTCGGGCGTGAAGGTCGTCTTGGACCACCGCGCGGGGATAGTGGAGCACTGCGGCGTGGCGGTCAATGCGGGAAGCCGCGACGAGTCCCCGCTGCACCACGGACTCGCCCACTTTGTGGAACACACCATCTTCAAGGGGACCCGGCGCCGCAAGGCTTGGCACATCCTCAACTGCATGGAAACCGTGGGCGGGGAATTGAACGCTTATACCACCAAGGAGGAGACCATGCTCTATTCCACCTTCCCGAGCGGAAACCTGACACGCGCCGTCGACCTCATCGCCGACATCATTATCAATTCACGTTTCCCGGCGACCGAGATTGACCGAGAGCGCGAAGTTGTGGCCGACGAGATTGACTCTTATCTCGACATCCCGTCAGAAGGGATATTTGACGAATATGAAGACCTCGTTTTCGCGGGTTCGTCGCTTGGACACAACATCCTCGGCTCCCGCGAGTCAATCGACACATTCACTTCTGACATATGCCGCGAATATCTCGACCGGTTCTATACCCCGGGCGAAATGGTGTTTTTCTATTCGGGGCCCGAAAGCCCGGCCAAGGTCTGCCGTGTCGCCGAGCGCGCTTTTTCAACCCTGTCGCGCCATGACGTTCCGCGACACAGGGCGACGCCGGATGTTTTGCCGCCGTTTGACAGCCGCCGCGACATCTCGTCCCATCAGGCCCACACCCTGATGGGCGCACGGGTTCCGGGCATCTCCTCCCTTTCACGCTACGCGCTTGCCCTGCTGACCAATATCCTCGGCGGACCGGGCATGAACTCGCGCCTGAACGTGGCGTTGCGCGAGCGTCGCGGACTCGTCTACACTATCGATGCCGGGACCACGCTGCTCAGCGACTGCGGACTATTCAACATCTACTTCGGCTGTGACCATGCCGATGTCACGCGCTGCCGCCGCCTCGTGTGCAACATCCTGACCGAGATTGCCGAAAAAGGACTGACCGAGCGCAATCTCGCCGCTGCCAAAAAACAATATCTGGGTCAACTTGCCGTGGCCTCTACCAACACCGAGCAACAGGCCCTCTCAATCGCCCGCAGCACCCTTTACCGCGGCTCGGCCCTGACCCGACAACAAATCACCGACAACATCAGCTCGGTCACCCGCGACGACATCCTGTCAATCGCCTCCCATCTCACCCCCGACAAAATCTCAACCCTGACATTAGGATAACCCTGTCGCTAATACACATCTCCGAGCACACGAGCCTAAGGCCAATCTCCTAAGCCCTATTAAGGGTGGAAAAAAAAACAGGGG